>JBOGFE010000022.1:0-2146 GCA_050741935.1 Acidimicrobiia bacterium
GCCTTCGCCCGCCTCCGGGGGCTGCGGGGCGGCCAGGAGGAGCTCGACGAGTTCCATGTGCACACCGCCGAGCAGGTCTTCGAGCTCCTGGGAGGCATGAAGGGCGCCATCATGAAGCTCGGCCAGATGATGTCGATCGTGGCCGAAGGCCTCCCCGAGGCCTACCAGCAGGCCCTGCGGGGGCTCCAGCAGAACGCCCCGCCCATGGCCGCCCACCTGGTGGCCGACGTGGTCACCGCCGAGCTGGGGGAGGCCCCCGAGCGGGCCTTCTTCGAGTTCTCCCCCGAGCCGGTGGCGGCCGCCTCCATCGGCCAGGTCCACAAGGCCAGGCTCTTCGACGGCACCCCCGTCGCCGTCAAGGTCCAGTACCCGGGGGTCGACGTTGCCATCAAGGCCGATCTCGACAACGCCTTCCTGCTCTACTCCGCCGCTCGGGCCATCGCCCCGGGCATCGACCCCGAGCCGGTCGTCTCCGAGATCCGGGAGCGCATGGGCGAGGAGCTCGACTACCGCATCGAGGCCGCCACCCAGGAGGAGTTCCGGGCCGCCTACGACGGCCACCCCTGGATCCAGATCCCCCGGGTCCATCTGGAGTGCACCACCCGGCGGGTGCTCGTGACCGAGTGGGTGTCCGGGCGCAGCTTCTACGACCTGATGGAGGAACCGCCGGCCGTCCGCGACCGGGCCGCCGAGCAGCTGTTCCGTTTCTTCTGCGGGTCGATCACCCGCCTGCTGCTGTTCAACGCCGACCCCCACCCCGGCAACTACTTCTTCACCGACGAGGGCGGGATCTGGTTCCTCGACTTCGGGCTGGTGAAGCGGTTCGGGCCGGGCGAGGTGGACAGCCTGCGGGACCGGGTGGCGGCCATGCGGGAGGGCGACGACGATGCCGTCCTCGAGGCCATCATCCGCCACGGCTGGCTCCGGCGCGATGCCCCCGTCGACCGCAAGCGGGTGGTGGAGCTGGCCCGGCTCACGGCCCTGCCCCTGGTGGAGCACCAGCCCTTCACCTACACCCGGGAGTACATGGCCCGCACCATCGAGGCCATGTTCGCCATCGACGGTCCCTACGGCGATGTCATCCGCCAGATGACCCTCCCCAAGGACCAGGTCATCCTCTCCCGGATCCAGATCGGCCTGGGCGGGCTCTTCGCCCGGCTCGGCGCCACCAACGACTGGGCGTCGATTCTCGACGAGTACCTCTTCGACGCGGCGCCGGCCACCCCGCTCGGTAAGGAGACGGCCGGGTGGCCCCGGCCCCCCGGCGATTAGGATGGCCGTTCCATGTCCAGGTCCATCCTCCAGCGCCGTCTCGTCGACGTGACCGAGCGTCTGAAGCGCGTGCGCCACGAGCTGTCCGTGGCTATGGAGCAGCAGCAGTTCCTGGAAGAAGAGAGCGAAGAGGCCCGCCTGCGGGCCCTGGTGTCCGAAACCCCCCTGGCCGAGGCGGACGCCCGCGAGGCCCGCCGCCACGCCGAAGCCATGGCCCGCCACCGCCAGTCCCTGGAGGCGGCCCTCGCCGAGCTGATCGGCGAGCAGGACGCCCTCCTCGACCGGATGGCCAACGACCTGTCCTCCCAGCCCTAGAGCCCCCCGGAGTCAGAAGGACTGTGAAAACACCGACCCGCGTCGTGATCGCCGAGGACGAGGCCATCATCCGCCTCGACCTCAAGGAGCTCCTCCAAGAGGAGGGCTACGACGTCGTGGGCGAGACGGGACGGGGCGACGAGGCCGTCGACCTGGTCCGCGACCTCGATCCCGACCTTGCCATCCTCGACATCAAGATGCCGGGCATGGACGGGCTCACCGCCGCCCGTCACATCGCCGCCGAGCGGCGGGCCGCGGTCCTGATCCTCACCGCCTTCTCGCAGCGGGACCTGATCGAGCAGGCCCGGGATGCCGGGGCGCTGGCCTATCTGGTGAAGCCGTTCCAGAAGTCCGACCTCATCCCCGCCATCGAGGTGGCCCTGGGCCGCTTCGCCGAGCTGGTGGCCCTGGAGCGGGAGGTCGGGGACCTCTCGGAGCGGCTCGAGGCCCGGCGGATCATCGACCGGGCCAAGGGTGCCCTGATGGACAACCACTCGCTCACCGAGCAGCAGGCGTGGCGGTTCATCCAGACCCAGGCTATGAACCGCCGGCTCAAGGT
>JBOGFE010000023.1:0-3375 GCA_050741935.1 Acidimicrobiia bacterium
GAGTACATGCGCCGGGTGATCGCCGTCACCGACGGCTGGAACGAGACGACGCCCACGGCCATCTTCGGGCCGGAGTTCCCCAGCGCCTACACCCGCTCGATCGTCAACCGGGTGCTGGCCCAGTGGAAGGGTAAGGAGGACGCCATCCCGACGCCCCCGCCGGCGCCCGCGGTGGTGGGCACCGCCCGGCTGATGCCGTGGAGCGTGCCCGGCGGCGTGCCCTACGCCATGGGCAAGTTCAGCGTCATCATCCCCACGCGCGGCACCACCGGCGACTTCGACGAGATGTGCCTGCTGGCCGGGGCGGAGAGCTCGCCGCTCATCGACTCGGTCAAGCCCGCCGGCCAGATCGTGGCCGACATGGCCGCCGAGGCCGCCGCCATCCTGGGGAGGCCCGCCGGCTGATCAGGCGGAGATTGGTGCCCAGGTGGGCGGTTTCTTCCCAGAAGGGCCCTGGCCAGGGTGGGGCGCGACCCCTGACACTGGGTGGGAACCAGAGGAGGGTCGTGAGCCCGAGATCGACGGACCGTCGCCTGCGGGCGGTCGAGACCGCGTCTCCGATCGCCGACGACCTCAGGGCCGCCCTCGCCCGGGCCGAGGCCCGGATCTTCACTCTCGAAGCCCTGCTGGTCGAGCAGGCCACCCGGGATTCGCTGACCGGACTGCCCAATCAGGTCCAGTTCGGGGCCCGGCTCCAGGAGGCTCTGGCCCGGGCGGACGCCGACGGCTCGATGGTGGCGGTCGGCTTCCTGGACCTCGACCGGTTCCGGACCGTCAACGACGTCCTCGGCCATGCCGCCGGCGACAAGCTCCTCCAGCAGCTGAGCGAGCGGCTGGTGTCACACCTGGGCCGGGACAACGTGTTCCGCATGGCCGGCGACGAGTTCGTACTGCTCCGTCAGGGCGTGGAACCCCACGCCGACCCGGCCCAGGCATTCGGCGCCGTGGAGGGAGCCCTGCAGCGGCCCTTCGTGTGCGACGGCCACGAGCTGTTCGTCACCGCCAGCGTCGGCATCGCCCTCTACCCATACGACGGCGAGGATGTGGGCACCCTGGTCCGGAACGCCGACTGCGCCATGTTCCGGGCCAAGGAGCGCGGCGGCGACACCGCGGAGTGCTACTCGCGGGTGCTCTTCGAGCAGGTCCGGCGCCGCCTGGCCCTGGAGCGCAACCTGCGCCGGGCGGTGGAGCACGACGAGATCGTGGTCGAGTACCAGCCCCAGATCGACCTCGGCACCGGGAGGCTGACCGGCTTCGAGGCGCTGGTGCGCTGGCACCACCCCGAGCTCGGCCGGCTGGCCCCCGACGAGTTCCTGCCCCTGGCCGAGGAGACCGGGCTGATGATCCCCATCGGGGAACGGATCCTCGAGCTGGCCTGCGAACAGGCGGGGGTCTGGACCGCCCGGGACCCGGACCTGTGCATGTGGGTCAACCTGTCGGCCCGCCAGCTCCACCACGGCGACCTGCCCGCGGTCGTGACCCGAAGCCTGGAGCGCTCCGATCTGGCGCCGGCCCAGCTGGGGGTGGAGATCACCGAGAGCTTCGCCATGCGCCATCCGGCCGAGGCGGCCGCCGTCCTGGGGCGGCTCGGTGCCATCGGCGTCAAGGCGGCCCTCGACGACTTCGGGACCGGCTACTCGTCGCTCGCCTACCTCAGCCGGTTCTCGATCGACGTGCTCAAGCTCGACCGCTCGTTCGTGCACAGCGCCCCGGCCGACCGCAACGACGCCGCCATCTCCCGGGCGGTCATCTCCCTGGCCCACGGGCTGGGGATCACCGTGGTGGCCGAGGGGATCGAAACCGAGGAACAGCGCGCCTTCCTGGTGGCGGAGGGTTGCGAGCAGGGACAGGGGTTCCTGCTGGGCCGGGCCCTCCCGGCGGAGGACGCCGGCCGCCTCCTGGCCGCGGTCGGCTGAGCCGAAGCCCATCAGGATGTTGAAGGCGGCCAGCTCGCCGACGGTCAGCGCCCCGTTGAAGCACTGGACGGCGGCGAAGAGGAACACCCCGATCTGGAGGAACAGGAAGGCGAGGTTCGGGGTCCGCTCCACCAGGTAGGCGAGGACGTCGAACCGCAGGGCGGAGCGGTGGAAGCCCTGCAGCTGCGGGCGGAAGGCGCCCACCTGGGCCGGGCCCAGGCTGAAGGCCCGCACCACGCCGAGCGCTCCGAGCACCGTCTCGGGAACGGCCAGGATCACGGCGTTCTCGACGGCGGCCAGGTCGGTCGAGAAGCGGGCCATCAGGTCGCCCACGGAGATCCTGGAGTAGAAGTTGGCGCACAGGCCTGGAGGTGCTCGAACATCTGGATGCGCAGGTCGTTGAGCACCTCGGTCCCGAGGCGGGCGTAGAGGTAGTCGCGCCCGATGCTGGCGCCGGCGCTCACCAGACCGGCGAGGGGCAGCCCGATGAGCACCACCCGCAGGACGGTGCCATTGTGCTTGGCGATCGCCTCGTCGAGGACGAACCGGAAGCTCAGGCCGAACAGGACGGCCCAGGCCAGCTCGATGAGGAGGCCCACCAGCAGGAGAACGACCTTCCCCGGTAGGGCCGGAGGTAGCCCAGGAGGGCGCTGAGCGCGCTGCGCATGGTGCCATCGACCCCAAAATCCGGGTCCTCGGCACGAGTAGCGGTTACTCAAGGGCTACTTCATGTGCAGCCAGTCGCCCCACTTGCCGACGTCCACCCGCCGGGGTAGGAGGAAGGCGAGGCCGAGCACGACCACGCCGGCGGCCACCACCGCCGCCGGGATCCGGTTGTCGGCCCGGGTGGCGGGCCCTCCGGGGCGGTAGGCGAGGGTCGGGTCGCCCTCGGCCACGAGCAGGTCGACGTCGTCGCCGGGCCGGAACGATTCGACGTCCCCACCGGTGTTGCGCGACCCCGGCAGGCGGGTCGTGTACCGCTTCCCGCCGACCTCGTAGTCGATGACGAGCATGGCGTAGAGGCCGGGTGGGGCCCGCTCCTCCCGGACGACGGTCCCCGTGACCGGGATGCGGAAGCGGGGGCCCTCGAAGGATCCCCCCACGAAGTAGCCGATGGCGAGGGCACCGGCGACGGCGAGGCCCAGGAGACGCAGCCGCGAGCGCGCCATGCGCGCACCCTACCGCCGGGGGGAGGCCGATCAGGCGTCGAGGAGGGCGAGGTCGAGCCGGCCCAGGTGCTCCGGGTCGGCGATCAGCTCGATGGCCACGACCCGGCCTTCGGTGATGGTGAGGTCGAAGACGACCCGGGGCTGCCCGCCCGGAGCCCACACGAGCCCGACGACCCCGTCCACCAGCGCCGGTTGGGCGGCCCGGGCCCGCCCGGCGAAGGTCTCGGCCACGGCCGGGGCCCCGTGGACCTCCTCCGCCGCGCCCGCCCGCACCGCCGCCGGGTCGGCCC
>JBOGFE010000024.1:0-12180 GCA_050741935.1 Acidimicrobiia bacterium
TAACACCCCGTGGAGATCACCTGGCCGTGGCCGGGGAATTCCTCGTGGCCGCCCCTGGGGAGAACCCATGGCCACGGCCGGGGAGATCTCATGACCGCCAGCGGGGAGGAACCAATGACCGTTGACAAACGGGCTCGAGGGGTACGACGACTGGGTCGAGCGGGCGGAACACCTTCCGTCATTCCTCGGAGATCTCGACATCGAGTGGATGACACCGGAAGAATCCGGCCAGGTTCCGGGGCGGCATCGCCACGGGCAGGGGTAGCGCGCAAGGTGCCGTTTGCGCTCACCGGAATGCGGGTCAGGATCCTGCGGGGTCCCGACTGCTCACCTCACGCGCTACGGGCGTCGTCGAGTCCTGGTCCTCGGACGACTCCCCTTTGTCGCTTGGGGGCGGCGGCGGAACGCTCCCGGGGGGCATCCCGGAGTCGACGGTCCCGCCAATCGAGTTCCAGACGTAAACCGCGTTCCGAAGGAAGCGCCCGACCGGGGCCACCCGGGAGTTGGACAACCGTTCGGTCGTGCTCTCCAAGTGGGGAACGAAGTGAGCGTCGGCCCTGTCGAGGGCTTTGAAGATCCGCCAGTCACGCCAGTTCCTCACGGCGAACATGATGCCATCGGTCCAGCTAGCGAGCGTGTGGAACCGGTTCATCGAGAGCGCTCAAGGTGCCGCTCCCGGGCGCTTTCCGCCGACCGACGCCCCGGCCATGATGGTGCTCATGTTGCGGGGCGAGCACCACGAGATTCGACTGCGAGGCTGGCGCAAAGTCGCCCTCCGTGTCGTCCAGCCGGCGCCAGTCAAGATCGTCCTCGGTTGGTTCGACTGCAGCGTCCCGGGGACCCGGGGGCACCTCCGGAAAGTGATGGAGCCCTGGCGCTGGCGACAGCGCTGACCGTTACGTGCCGATCAAGGGCCGTTCACCCTCGCTCTGGCCGCCGCTCGGGAGGTCTCTGGAATGATGCCTGTCGATGGACGATCACGCCCAGCGAATCACCGCTCCAGTCCGTGAGGCTTTCGAAGGGTTCGACCGAGGCGAGGTGTCGGTAGCTGATCTGCAAGCTGCCGTCTCCGCGGCGGCTGGCGCGCTAGATAATGCGAACGCCCGCCTCGTTGCGGTAATGGAGTTGCTCGTCCAGGACTTGGAGATGGTTCGCTTCGCCAGGCCACTCGAGGAGCAGCCAGCTGAAGTGCGGCGGTACTCGGAAAGGCTTCGAGCACTGTTGGGCACCAAAACGTAGGTGCCGCCATAGGGCGGACTGTGCGGGCCACGGCCTCGTATTCAACGCACGGTATCGCCAGGAGTTCGCCGCCGAGGGGGGTCAAGGGGGGTCGCCCCCTTGCAGTGCGGCCGTCGTCCGCCGCTTGGCCAACCCACTCGTCGGTCGGGGTCTCGTAAGGCAGCTGTACCGAGCGCCCCCCTCCTTCATGGCGGGGTTCGATGGCGCAGGCACAGCTCCCTCGCCCGAGTCGCTTCCGCTCGCAGAGATCCAGTCTGAGCGACGCCGGACGGGCTCCGTTGTCGTGGTGGCTGGGCACTGCCCGACCACACATTCCTGAGCCTCGTTCACCGTGACCCCGTTACCGGTTTTTCAGCGCAGCTGAGGGAGCGGGGTCACGGTGGATGAGGCGACCCCAACCCGTCGATGAACGAGGCAGTGACCAGCGAAGACACCGCTTCGAAAGGGCGTCTTGGCTCGTCCGGGGCCGGATCACCCGTCGGACCAGTTCACGGACCGGTCTGTGAGGGCGCGGGGCAAGGCTGCGCAACACCCTGCGCTACAGGTAACGCAGCACCCGGCGCAGCACCCGGCGGATTCAGGCGAGAGCCTGGGGGCCATCCGTGGCCGGTCGGAGCCTTGTCGGACCGGCCGAGGGAGGCGGGCAAATCGCGCATGTCCCAGCATCATCGCTGGGTGTTCCGTTCGTCCTGAATGTGGAGTAGGGGCAGTTCTCGTCCCAACCCGATGGGTGTCGGAACTGCGAAGCATCTGGCCACCGAAGGGCGACGCATCCCCACGTCGCCCAACCGGAGCGGGCCGGAGAGGAGCATCGATGGACAAGCTGTTGATGAACCCCAAGGAGGCGGCCGAGATGCTCTCCATCTCCCGCTCAAAGCTCTACGAGCTGCTGGCCGACGGGAAGCTCTCCTCGGTCAGAATCGACGGCTGCCGGAGGATCGCCGTGGACGTCCTACGGGCCTATGTCGATCAGCTCGCAGCCGTCGAGGTCACGGCCCCCGGGGAAGTGGCGGCCTGAGCGACCTACGCTGGGCCCCCTGGGGCTTCGGGCGAGGCGGTGACCGACGATGAGCATCACGGCCAGAACGCTGAAGAGCGGCAGGACCGTCTACGACGTCCGCCTCCGCGACCCCGACGGGCAGGCCTACAAGCGGGCCTTCCGGACGAAGCGGGAGGCCGAGGCCTTCGAAGCGTCCCAGCGGACCGATCGGGTCCGCGGCGCGTGGATCGACCCCCGGCGGGCGGCCACGACCTTCGCCGAGCTGGCGGCCCGGTGGCTCACCGGGAACCCGGCCAAACGCCCGACCTCGTTGGAGCGTGACGAGACGATCATCCGCCTTCACCTCCTCCCCGAACTCGGCCAGCGAGCAGTTGGATCCATCACGCCGGCCGACGTGCAGCGCGTCGTCAATGGCTGGGTGCAGCGCTATGCCCCCAGGACCGTCCATCGCCACTACGACGTCTTGTCGGCAGTCATGACCACCGCCGTTCTCGAGGACCTGGTCGCCCGCACACCGTGTCGCGGGATCAAGCTCCCCGCCGTTCGCCACGAGGACCGGCACATCGTCACCGCCGAGGAGCTTGGCGCCCTGGCCGACGCCCTCGGTCCCGACTACGGCCTCATGGCCTATCTCGGCGCGGTCCTCGGACTCCGGCAGGCGGAGTGCGCCGGGCTGCGGGTCGGGCGGATCGACTTCCTTCGCGGCACGCTCACCGTGGCCGAACAGCTCACTCGGGGCCGGCACGGCTCGATGGCCACCGCCGAACCGAAGTCCGACGCCGGTCGCCGGACCTTGTCGGTGCCCCCCGAACTGATGGAGCTCCTTGCCGCCCACCTCGCCCGCCGTGGCCTCGACGGCCGGCTCCCAGACGCGTTCGTGTTCGCCTCTCCCGGCGGTGCCCCGCTCGACTACACCAACTGGCGCCGCCGCATCTGGAAGCCGGCCACGGTGAAGGCAGGCCTCGAAGGCCTTACCTTCCACGACCTCCGACGAGCCAACGCCACCGGCCTCGTCGCCGAAGGCGTCGACGTGCGGACGGCCCAAGCCCGTCTCGGGCACTCCGACCCTCGCCTGACCCTGGCCATCTACGCCCAGGCCACTGGCGAGGCCGACCGCTCCGCCGCTGCCCGTATCGGTGCCCGCTACCTGAAGCCCAAAGACCCGGCTGGCGGGTCAACTCAGAGCCATCCCGCGACCTGAGGCGGGCCGGCCCTGGTCACTCCGCGCGGCCGAGGCCTCGGTTCGGCTGTGGACGGACATCGGTGGACGAGCACGGATTTCAGAGCCGGCGGCGAATCGCGATGTGCCATAAATGTGCCATCGCAGCAGAAGAGGAGGCCCGCTAGTTTCAGCGAGACCCCCTCTGACCTGCACTTTCGCTGTCGGGACGGCGGGACTTGAACCCGCGACCTCAGCGTCTCGAACGCTGCTACCCGGGCGCGCGAGACCAGCATGGACCGAAGTCACGGCCTATCCGAAGTCCAGGATGGGCAGCCTTATAACGGAGAGGGACGCGGATGAACGCGGGATGGGCGACTGTGCTGACCGCTTGACCCGCTGGCCTACATCGCCCTTCAGACGAGTCCGCCAATTTCTCCACCGACGCCGTGACCAGCCGCAACACGTGCATCGTCGTGGGCAGGCGGTCGATTCCCGTCCGTACCATGTGCCAAGTGGGCACGTCCATCAGGGAATCGGGCCGGGCGACGGCCACGGTGATCTTCACCGATCTCGTCGGCTCGACCGCACTGCGCTCCCGTCTGGATGAACAGGCCGCCGATGAGCTGCGCCGCCGGCACGACCACCTGCTAACCGGGGCGGTGGAGGCCCACAACGGGCAGGTCGTCAAGGGCCTCGGCGACGGGGTCATGGCCACATTCCCCGGGGCATCCGACGCGGTCGCCGCCACCGTCGCCATCCAGCAGGCCATCGACCGCCACAACCGCTCGGCCGACGCCCCGGTACCGTTGACCGTCCGCATCGGGATGTCGGCGGGGGACGTGACCTTCGAGGAGGGGGACTGCTTCGGCACTCCGGTGATCGAGGCCGCCCGGCTGTGTGCGGCCGCCTCGGGCGGACAGATCCTGGCTTCCGAGATGGTGCGCTGGCTCGTACGGGGCGGCGGACACCGCTTCTCGCCGCTCGGGGCTCTCGACCTCAAGGGGCTCCCCGAGCCCGTGCCCGCCTGCGAGGTCGCCTGGGAGCCGCTGCCCCGGGCGTCGGTTGCGCTGCCGCCGCTCCTCACCGACGTCGGGCGGATCTTCGTGGGTAGGGACGACGAACTGAACCGGCTGGAACACCTCTGGAAGGAAGCGGTGGACGGCGAACGGCAGGTGGCGCTCGTGGCCGGAGAGCCGGGGGTGGGCAAGACCCGTCTGGGCGCCGAGCTGGCCCGGAAGGTCCACGACGAGGGGGCGACGGTGTTGGCGGGCCGCTGCGACGAGGACCTGGGCGTGCCCTTCCAGCCCTTCGTGGAGGCGCTTCGCCACCTGGTCGACCACGTCGAAGCGAGCGAGCTCCGGCAACGGCTGGGTCGGTATGCCGGCGAACTGGAGCGCCTGCTCCCCGGGCTGAGGGAGCGCCTCCCCGACGCACCGCCGCCTCTGCGGTCCGACCCGGAGACGGAGCGGTATCGGCTCTTCGAGGCGGTGACCGCCTGGCTGGCGGCCAGCTCCGGCCACGAACCGGTGCTCATGATCCTGGACGATCTCCAGTGGGCGGCCAAGCCCACGCTCCAGCTGCTCCGCCACGTCGCCCGCTCGCCCGAAGGGATGCGTCTCCTGATCCTCGGCACCTACCGTGACACCGAGCTGCATCACGACCATCCTCTGGTCGAGCTGCTCGCCGATCTCCGCCGGCAAACGGGCATCGAACGGCTTTCGCTGTCGGGATTCGACCAGGCGGCCGTGGCCGACTTCATGGCCCAGGAGGCCGGCCACGACATGGACGAGGAAGGCCTTGTCCTGGTCAGGGCAATCCACGCCGAGACCGAGGGCAACCCGTTTTTCGTGCGGGAGATCCTCCGCCACCTGACCGAGACGGAGGCCATCGTGCAGCGGGACGGTCGCTGGGTCACCAGCCTGGCCGTCAACGAGCTCGGCATCCCCGAGGGTGTCCGCGAGGTGGTGCGCCGGCGCGTGTCCCGCCTCTCGAGCGACGCCAATCGTGGCCTCCGGGTGGCGGCGGTCGTGGGGACGGAGTTCGAACTTCCGGTCGTCGGGGCGGCCGGGGGCATCGACGAGGAAGCCATGTTCTCGGCCGTGGAGGAGGCGATCGCCGCCCGTCTCGTGCTCGAAGTGCCGGGCCCGGCCGCCTACCGCTTCACCCACGCCTTGGTGCGCGACACGCTCTGCGACGAGCTGAGCGCGGCCCGGCGGGTCGCCCTCCACCGCCGGGTGGCCGAGGTCATCGAGGAGCTGCATGGCGGTGCCCTCGACGACCACCTGCCAGCCCTGGCCCACCACTGGGCCCAGGCCTCGGCCCCGACGGCGGACACGGCCCGGGCCGTCGACTACGCCACCCGTGCCGGTGATCGGGCGCTCGCCCAGCTCGCACACGACGAGGCGGTCGCCTACTACCGCCAAGCGCTCAAGCTGCGGGAGGTGGCCGGGGCACCGCCCGACGGGCACTGCGCGCTGATGATCACCCTCGGCGAGGCCCAACGTCGGGCCGGTGACCCCGCCCACCGGGACACCCTCCTCGAGGCCGGCCGTCTGGCCCAGCAGGTGGGCGACGCCGGCCTCATCGCCCGCGCCGCGCTGGCCAACCAGCGCGGCCTGTTCAGTCGCCTGGGTGCCGTCGACGGAGAGCGGGTGGCTGCCTTGGAGGCGGCACTCGAGGCCGTAGGGCCATCCGACAGCACGGAACGGGCCCAGCTTCTGGCGGCGTTGGCCAGCGAGCTCCACTTCGCCGGCGACGAGCGACGCCGGGTGGAGCTAGGACGAGAGGGGCTCGCCATCGCCCGGCGCCTCGGGGACATCACCACGTTGGCCGAGGCTCTCGTGGCCCTCTGGCTGGCCACCCTGGATCCCGCGGCCGCCAGTGAGAGGTCGCAACTCGCTGGTGAGCTGGCCCAAATCGCCGAGCGGATCGGAGATCCCGTCCTCGAGTTCTACGCCGGGTTGGTCAGGTTCCTCACCGGCAGCGAACAGGGTGACATGGCGGCCGCCGATCAAGGACTCGCGACATGTACTCGGATCGCCGATGGTCTCGGCCAACCCCTGCTGCGTTGGCGAGCCGCCTACCTGCGGACCCATCGGGCCTTCGTGGATGGGCGCCCTGACGATGTGGAGCGCCGAGCCGAGGAAGCCCTCCGTTTCGGCGAGGCGGCGGGTCAACCCGACGCCGCCGCCTTCTCCGACATCTACCTGCTCCGCATGCTTCAGGACCGCGCCGACGAGGCCGTGGAGCTCATCCGCCCGCTCACCGAGCAGTTCCCCGGAGCGACCGCCTATCCAGCGGGGTTGGCCTGGGCGTGTGCCGAGGCAGGTCGGGTTGAGGAGGCTCGAGCCATCGTGGCCCGCCTGCGGGGGGAGACGTTCGGTGATCTCCCGCGCGACTACTTGTGGTCGTTCACGCTTGTCGTGCTCAGCCGGGCCTGCGCCCGGTTGGGTGACGCGTCCGGCGCCGAGGAGCTGTACGACCTGTTGCGGCCGCACCAAGCGACGATTGTCATCGGCCAGAGCGTCTGGTTGGGCCCCATCGCCTACGACCTCGGCCTGCTCGCCGCCACCCTGGGGCGCTATGCCGCCGCCGACGCCCATTTCACCGAAGCGGTGGAAACGCACCTGCGCCTCGGAGTTCAAGGCATGCTTGCCCATACCCGTCTTGAGTGGGCCCGCACGCTGCTCGCTCGCGGGCACCCGCCCGATGCTGAACGCGCCAGGGACTTGCTGGCCCAAGCGCGAGCAACCGCCCGAGACCTCGGACTCGGAAATATCGAGCAGCATGCGGTCGCTCTGCTCCAAAAGTTTCCGTAGCCCTCAGTAGACCGGCCAACATCTGTGACGAACGTCACGCAGCGGCTGCGGTCCTGGGGGCGGAAACACTCCCGGTTTCGTCCTAGAAAGCGAAGAGGGCTGGCCCTGATCTGACTTCGCGTCCTGATCCGTAGCCGCTGGGCGAAGGAGGAGTTGTGCAGTTCTCCAATGTCTACGACGATGTCGAGAGGGCCCAGGCATACGCCAAGCTCGAATTCCCCGGCACCTTTTACCTCGCATTTCGGGATCTGCCGGACCTCATCGCCAAGCACGTCGGTGGGCGCGCCGCGCTCGATTTCGGCTGCGGCACCGGCCGTTCGACGAGGTTCCTCAGCGCGCTCGGCTTCGACGTGATCGGGATCGATATCGCGCCGGCCATGCTCGACCTGGCCAGAGCGGCCGACCCGAACGGCCGGTACGTGCTCGTGAGCGATGGCGACTACCGCGCGCTCGAGCCACGACAATTCGACCTCATCTTCTCGGCTTTCGCCTTCGACAACATCCCCGGCGCCGAGCACCGAGCCGAGATCCTGCGCGGCCTTCGCCGCCTGCTGCATGACAGCGGCCGGATCATCCTCCTCGACTGCACGGCGGAGGTTTACGTGAACGAGTGGACGTCGTTCACCACGAGGGACTTTCCCGAGAATCGCCATGCGAAGAGCGGCGGCGAGGTCCGCGCTGTGATGAAGGATGTCAACGACCGACGTCCGGTGGTCGACGTGATCTGGTTCCACGACGACTACCTCACCCTCTTCGCCGCAAGCGACCTTGAACTGATCGCGCATCACACGCCGCTCGGGCGCGACGACGAGCCGTACGCATGGGTGACGGAAACATCCATTCCGCCGTGGGCCATCTACGTTCTGAAGAGCACGGATGAGACGAGGCGCGATCTCGCTGGGCCGTCGACGACCGAAGTAGAGGTGTCGCCCCTGTCAACTTGATCTATGTAGAGAAAGTCGTAACCAGCCTCGGCCGCGTCCCCGGGATTTCGGCGGCCTAGGCGCAATACCCATAAGTTAAGGGCCGGCGGCGGTCTGGCGTGGTGTGGTTCCGGTGAGGTCGAGGACGGTCGTCCGGTCAGTCACCGATCGCGATGTGCAGCTCGTCGATGCAGTTGGAGGTCTGCGAGTAGTTGTCGGCGGTTTCCCATGCCCAGAGTCCCTCGGCGATCGTGGCGTCTTCGACCTCGTCGATGAACATGGACCGCCATCGCTGTTGCGGGTCGTCGGGAAGCGCGCCTTGGCTTGTGGCCCCACCGGCCTGGTAGGCCAGGACTTTGGGTCGACCGTTCTTCCAGCCGAGCGCGTGGGGGCACAGAATTCGCTCGTTGCCGTGGTAGCGGACCCGGACTGGCCTCTTCTGGGTGAGGGCCCGTTGCAGCACTGCCCACGCCGGTGGTTGGCTCGGCCTGGCGTTCATGCCTCGGCTCCGGAACCCAGGATCCGGACGGCTTGGGCCGGGGTTCGTGTCGGCTGGGGCCAGTTGCGGTGCTCGGCGCGTTTGACGCCGAAGTTCGACATCTTCCGTTTGACCACTCGTGGAGCGGACCGGAGGCGGCGGCGGGGCAACAGCTCGCGGCAGATCTCCGCGATGGTGGCGGGGAGGGCGACGGCCAGGACATGGCCCGGGGTGCCGAGTCCGGCCCGCACGCTGCGGCGGGCGGCATGGACGCTGCGGGTGAAACTGATCCGGTCGGGGTCCACGCCGTGGTCGGAGGCGGCGGTGCCCATGAGGGCGCGGATGGCGTAGTGGGTGCACAGGTGGCCCCAGGCTTCCTGGCGCACCCCGTTGGGGGTCTTGGACCTCAAGACCATCCGGGGCCCGCGCTGGTGGGCCTTGAGTTCGTCGAGGGCGGACTCGAACTCCCAGCGTTCGGCGTAGTGGGCGGCCAGTTCGGTCGCCGGCGCCCGTTCGGGATCGACGATGGTGGTGATGAGCCGGTAGCGGGTGTCCTCGGCCTGGGGGCGACCCGGGTCGTCGAGGCCGTACTCAACGACCCGCACCTCCAAGACGTCGGCGCGGCTGCGCTTGTCGGTGCTGGCCACGAGTTCGGAGCGGAACGAGCCGTCCCCGAGCCGCTCGAGCACCGGCAGCACGGCGTTCCCCTTCGCCCGCCAGCACAGCTCAGCCCCGGTTCCCGCCGCCGCCGTGAAGAGCGGGTGGGCGGTGAAACCACGGTCGGCCAACACCAGCATGCCGGGGCCCATGGCCCCGATCAGCTCACGAGCCAGCGTCGCCTCGCCGGTCGTGCAGGGACCCATCGCCGCCGCGAACATGGCATGAGTCCCGCACTCCGCCAGCGCCACCAGCCGCAACTGCGGGAAGGCACCCACCCCCTCACCCCGCCCCGACCCTGGCCGGCCGAACACCTCGGCGTTCTCCGGCGTGTCGGCCACGTCCAGCGTCGAGCCGTCCATGCTCACCAGGCGCAAGCCTCGCCAGAACGCACCCGGCGTCTCCGCGGTCGCCAACGGCACGCAGGCCCGGGCGAACAACTCGGCGATCGGCTCGGGTCCCAACCTGGCGCGAGCCTGGGAAATCGCCGGCTGGCTGGGCACCGTCCAATGCTGACGCCACCCCGACTCCCAGCTCAACCCCTCCACCAGGTTGCGCATCACCTCCTCGTAGCCGGCATCACTGAACAGCGCCATCGCCAAGACGTAGTACGCCACCAGCCGAGCGGGCAGAAGCCGGTGGCGCTGCTCGGCGCGCCCCATGGCCCGCACCACTTCATCGACGAGTTCCGCCGGGAACGTCCGGGTCAGCACCCCCAGGGCCACATGGTCCGACAACCGCTGGTCGTCCTTCGGCTTGACCCATCCAGCCCTCGGCACGCCGCCGAGAATACCACGTTTGTAACTCTAACTTATGGGTATTGGGGCTAGGCCTTGTTCTGCTGTGCCTTGTAGCGGCGGCCGAGCATGATGGCCATGCCACCGAGGACCAGGAACAGGGCGCCCATCAGGGTGACCCGGTCCAGGCCCTGGCCGGTCCGAGGCAGCTGCTCGAGCGGCAGAGGGGCGATCGGGTCCGTCGCCGGCTGGATGACCCCGGGGGACACGACCGGCTGCTGGACCGCCGGCTGCTGGCCGGTGTCGGTGTTGCCGGCGATGTCACCGGGGGGGTCGACGGGGTCGGACGGGTCGCTCGGGTCCTCGAAGGGAGGCACGAAGTCATCGTCGTCATCGTCGTTGTAGGGGGCCTCACGCTCGTTGGTGAACGTACAGGTCACCGTCTCGGCGGCGCCGAGCTCGATGGCGTCAACCGGGCTTCCGTCGGAGCAGACGGCGCTCTTCAGGTCCCAGCCATCGGGCACGATCTCCTCGACGGAGTAGGTGCCGGCCGGGAGCAACCCGCTGAAGTTCTGGTCCCCGGCCCCCAGGCTGAAGCCGTCGAGGTCGTAGGAGGCATCGAAGGTGAACTGCTGAGGCGTGTCCTCGTCGTACTCCACGACCTCCTTGCGGACGATGATCTGGCCCTGCTGGAGGACGTTGACGAACTCACAGGTCACCGTCTCACCGGGCTCGAGGGTGATCTCGGCGGTCCGGTTCGGGACGGAGCCCGTGGAGTTGTCGTCATCGCAGTCGACGCTGAGCAGGATCGTGCCCGGCTGGACGATCGTCTCGGCGGCGAAGATCAGCTCGTCCTGGGTCACCGTGTACGAGCCGGCGGCCACGTCCAGGTACGTCTGGGTCTGGCCGTCGCTCAGGCCGAAGGTCTCGGGGACGAGCGGCGGGTCCGCCGTGAAGCCGAACACCTCCGGCAGGCCGACAGCCGTCTCCTTGATGATGATCGTGGACAGCTGGGTGTTGTTGAAGATGCAGCGCACCGTCTCGTTCGGGCCGAGGACGATGGCGTCGGCCGGGCTGCCGTCGGAGCAGGTCACCGGCTCGGCCAGGGTCCAGCCCGCCGGCACGACCTCGGCCACCGAGTAGGTACCGGGGTCGAGAGCGGCGGAGCTGTTCTCACCGCCGTCGACCAGGCTGAAGCTGTCGTTGTCGTAGGAGGCGGTGAACTCGAACGCCTGCGTCGAGCCGTCCGGGTTGGTCTGCTTCTCGACGATGATCGACCCACGCACGACCGCGTTGTCGAACTCGCAGTTGATGAGTTCGCCGGGGTCGACGTCGAGGTTGGCGGTGGTGTCACCGGCCTCGAAGGCGTCGGTGCCGTTGGCGGCGCCGGTGTAGGTCACGTCGTCGTCGCCAGTGCAGACGATGTTGGTCAAGGTCCAGCCGGCGGGGACGGTCTCAGTGACCGAGATCTCGCCGTAGGCGGGGGTGGAGGTGTCGGTGACGGAGAAGTCGGCGTCGGGGTCACCGGCACCGGCACCGTCGTCGACCAGGTTGAACTCCCCGAGGTCACCGCCGAAGGCGAACTGCTGGTCGGATTCGAAGTCGGCGTCCTTGACCACCGTGACCCTCGAGTCGACGGCCGCGTTGTCGAACTCGCAGTTGATGAGTTCGCCGGGGTCGACGTTGAGGTTGGCGGTGGTGTCACCGGCTTCGAAGTCGGCGGTGCCGTTGGCGGCGCCGGTGTAGGTGACGTCGTCGTCGTCGCCGGTGCAGGCGATGCCGGCCAGGGTCCAGCCGGCGGGGACGGTCTCGGTGACCGAGATGTCGCCGAAGCTCGGGTCGCTCGCCCCGGTGACGGAGAAGTCGGCGTCGGGGTCGCCGGGGCCGGCGCCGTCGTCGACGAGGTCGAACGGTCCGAACCCGCCGCCGAAGGCGAAGGCCTGGTCGGACTCGAAGTCGGCGTCCTTGGTGATGGTGACGCGGGCGTCGCCGGCGGTGTTGTCGAACTCGCAGCTGATGAGTTCGCCGGGGTCGACGTCGAGGTTGGCGGTGGTGTCACCGGCTTCGAAAGCGACGGTGTCGATGCCGCCGGTGCCGGTGTAGGTCACTTCGGAGTCGCCGGTGCAGGCGATGCCGGTCAGGGTCCAGCCGGCGGGGACGGTCTCG
>JBOGFE010000025.1:0-11842 GCA_050741935.1 Acidimicrobiia bacterium
TCGGCTTCTCCGTCGTCGGCGTCGGCTTCTCCGTCGTCGTCGTCGGCGTCGGCCTCTCCGTCGTCGGCGTCGGCTTCGGCCTCTCCGTCGTCGGCGTCGGCTTCTCCGTCGTCGGCGGGGCCGGCCGCGTCGATGACGTCGGTTCCTCCTTTGGGGGCGCCGTGGTGCTCGGGGCGGGCTCGCCGGTCGTCGGCGTGGGCTTGCCGCGTGACGGCGGCGGTCCGGTGCTGCTGGCCGTCGGGTCAGGCTTCTTCGCCTCCGCCGCTTCGACATCGAGCAGGGAACCGGGCACGGGCGCCGAGAGACCGAGGACCGTCAGCCCGATCCCCACCACCCCGGCCAGAACCCAGCGCTGCGGGCGTGAACCCACGCCGTCCTCCCCGGACCCCAGATCCCCGGGAGCAGACCGAAGGGGAGACTTCCTTTCGCCCCGACGCGCTTCCCCTTAGCTGACCTTCTTAGGGCCGAAAGGTGTCCGTTTGCCAGGCTTCGCCGTGCTTTCGCCCGCTATGTCCGCTTTTCGTTCAGGAATCGGGCGAAAAGCCTGCGCTCCACCGCCTGGTGAGGCAGCTCCCAGGTTCTGGACCGTCCGGGCCCTGACTCCGAGAGACGCAAGATCCGGCGTTATCGGATGCTCGAACGTCTGCCAAGCTCAATGACGTGAGCGAGTTTGGATTCGTCTTGCTGCTGATGGGGGTCTGCGTCGCCGGGCTGAGTTGGTTCATGGTTGAGGTGGTTCATCGCGACGTCTACACGAATCCGAAAGCATCGGCCGGGCGCCTTGCCGAGGCTGAACGTGCACGAGGGGACCTGCAACGACTAGGACCGAAGTGGAGTAGGAGGCGGATCTCGCCCAGAATCTCTCCATGGTGGTGACGCCATGAACGGGGATGAGGTCGTCATCGTCTCCGGGTTGCCGCGGTGCGGCACCTCGATGATGATGCGCATGCTGGAGGCGGGGGGGATGCCCGTCCTGGCCGACGGCGTCCGGACTGCCGACGATGACAACCCGCACGGCTACTACGAGTTCGAGCGCGTCAAGCAGTTGAAGGCGGACAAGGCCTGGGTCCCCGAGGCCCGCGGCCGCGCCATCAAGATGGTCTCGGCGCTCCTCCCCGAGCTGCCCCCCGACTCCCGCTACCGGGTGGTGTTCATGGAACGGGACATGACCGAGATGCTGGCGTCCCAGCGGGCCATGCTGGCCCGCCTGGGCGAGACCGACGACCCCCGGCCGTCGGAGCAGCAGGCGGCCGCCTTCTCGCGCCACGTCGAATCGCTCCTGGCCTGGGTCGGCCGGCAACCGAACTTCGCCCTGCTGCGGGTCAGCTACAACGAGATGATCAGCCATCCGCAACCCCAGATCGACGGAGTGAACCGGTTCCTGGGCGGCAGGCTCGACACCGCCGCCATGGCCGGCGTCCTCGACCGGGCGCTCTACCGGCAGCGGTCATGAGGCGCCGGGACCTGGTCGAGCTGGCGGTCGGGGATCTCGCCGCCGGCTGGGATCTCGGACGGTGCGAGGACTGGCATCGCACCCCCAAGGGATCGACGAACACGACCTGGTTCGTGACCACCGACGGGGGCCGCTTCGTGGCCCGGATCTCCAACCCCCGCAAGACGGAAGCCGGCATGGTCCAGGAGGTGGCGCTGCTCGAGCACCTCCGCTCCCGGGGCTACCCGGCGCCGGTGGTGGTGGCCGCACGCACGGGCGCGGCCTGGGGCCGCGTCGGGGACGCCCTGTGCCTGGTGACGGAGCGGCTGCCCGGCGTCTTCGCCGACCTCTCCGATCCCGGACAGCTGGCCGACTCCGCCCGGGCCCTGGCCCGTTTCCATCAGGAGGGGCGCGGGTTGCCGGGCCCGGCCCGGCCCACCCTCGGTTCCGAGCTCGGCCTCCTGGCCGAGGGACCGGCGCTGCTGGCCGGCGCCGGCGAGCTCATCGCCGGGCTGGTGGGGACCGAAGACCGGCGGCGCTTCGAGACGGCGCGCCCCGTGAGCCCCTGGCCGACTGCGGGCAGCCGTCGGAGCCGCTGCTCACGGTCTTCGACGGCAAGGCGAACCTCCTGATGCGCCCGGTCGAGTCGATGCGTCGCCAGGTGGCCGCCATCTCGGAGTCCGATCTCGACCGCCGCGTTCCCCAGCCCGACGTCGACGACGAGGTGGGCCGGCTGGCCCGGACCATGAACGCCATGCTGGAGCGCCTGCAGCGCTCCGCCGATCGCCAGCGGCGCTTCGTCTCGGATGCGTCCCACGAGCTGCGCAGCCCCCTCGCCTCCGCCCGCACCACCCTCGAGGTGGCCCTGGCCCATCCCGAGACCACCACCCTGGAGGCGACCGCCACCGGCACCCTGGCGGAGACGGCCCGCATGGAGCGGCTCATCACCGATCTGCTGTTCCTGGCCCGGAGCGACGAGGGCCGGCTCACCGCCAGCTCCGGTCCGGTCGACGTCGACGACATCGTGCGGCCCGAGGCGGCCCGGGTCCGGAGCCGGGGGCGGGTGACGGTCGACACCGCCAAGGTCTCGCCCGGGCGGGCGTGGGGTGTGGCCCGTCAGCTGGAGCAGGCCGTGCGCAACCTGCTGGAGAACGCCGAACACCACGCCCGGTCGACGGTGTCCGTCTCGCTCTCCGACGACGGCTCCGGTCTCCTCCTCGAGATCGTCGACGACGGGCCGGGCGTGCCCCCCGAGGAGCGGAAACGGATCTTCGACCGCTTCGTGCGCCTGGACGAGGCCCGGGCCCGGGACGGCGGCGGCGCCGGCCTCGGCCTGGCCATCACCAGGGAGATCGTCGTCGCCCACGGCGGAGCGGTCGATGTGGACGACGCCCCGGGTCAGGGGGCCCGCTTCCGCCTGCACCTGCCCAAGGGCACCGAGGAACCGGCCGGCCGCTCCGAGACCTGAAGTAGGCTGGAAGCCCTGTGATCTACTACCTCGCCAACCACGAGGCCGGAAGGCAAGCCCAGGGGCTGATCTTCATGCTCATGGCCGTCGTCCTCTTCCTGGCCGTGGTCGGGGTCTTCGTATTCCTCCGCCGGGAGACCCGCCAGCGGAAGAAGGCCAGCGGGTCAACCCCTAAGCAGGGCTGAGCTCTTCGCCCACCGCATCGGCGGGCAGGACGATCTCGACCGGGCCCAGCAGCTCCAGCTCCACCGCTCCCGTCGCGTCCTCGGCGGCCAGGCGCCGGCTCTTCTGCCGGTGGCGCAGCACGTGGAAGAGGGTGAGGGCAAAGGTGAGGCCGGTCATCTCCCACTGGTGATCGGTGATGAAGCCCAGGGTGGCGTCGAGCGGGCCGGCCAGCACGTCGCCGAGCCAGAGCGTGAAGCAGATGCGGATCAGGAACCCGACGGCGGTGAGTCCGAGCACGAGGAGGAAGGGCATGCCGACGTCGCCGGCCAGGAAAGCGGTCAGCCCGCCGGGGAAGGCCACCATCACCGGCATCCGCCGGCGCCCGAACCAGCGCTCGATGGCCCGCATCATGCGGCCGATACGCCGGAACCGCCGGTCGAACCAGCCGAGGACGCCGGTGCCGTGCAGGGCCCCGAGGTGGTAGATCACCGGAACGGTCAGGAGCCGCCGAACGAGCACCACCGTCACCAGCGGGATGGTGCCCACGGTCCGGCTGGCCAGGAGCAGGTACCGGGCCTGGGGCGCCATGAAGACGAGCAGCAGTGGCGCTCCCACCAGCAGTGCCGGGGCGGCGGCGTCGGCCACCTTGTTGACGACGACCAGCACGGTGATCGCCCCGATGCATACCCCCGTCACCCGACGACGGCGGGCCCCCAGCGTGCCCAACTCCGACATTTTGCCAACGTACCTCCGACTGGCACCAGGTGCAATAAGGCACCATGAGCCAGCCGGAGATTCACCCCGTGGATCGTGCGCAGGGTCACGCCTGGCGGGCGAAGACGACCAGCAGCTCGAGCTCGCCGTGGTCCTCGGTGGTGACCGGGCCGAAGCTGGGGTTGGGGATGTTCCACTCGGCGAAGACGATGGGGATGGTCCCGTTCACCTCGATGGTGGCGCCGTTGCGGCGGGCCACCAGGTCGACGGTGATGGTCTTGGTGGTCCCCCGCAGGGTGAGCTCACCGGTGGCCGGGACGGTGATCTGCCTGCCGTCCTCCGGGAGGTCGCCGAAGTCGATGGGCGAGGTCAGCTCGAACGTCGAGGTCGGGTAGGTGGACACGGCCATGACCCGGCCCCGGAACTGGTTGTCCCGGCGGCTCTCGTCGCTCGTCACCGTGGTCATGTCCACGGTGACGGTGGCATCGGAGACCTGGGTGCCGGCGATCACCAGCTCGCCGGTCACGTCCTCGGTGCGGCCGGCGGCGGTGGCGTTTCGGCCGAGGAGGACCTCGTCGACCCGGTAGCCGGCCTCGCTGCCCGCCGTCGCCTTCCACGTCCCGTCCACGCCGGCGGCGTCCGAGGTGCCGGACCCCGTGGTCGCCGACGTGGCCGGCTCACCGGAGCCCTCCAGGGTCAGCTTGGCGGGGGCGTCGTCCCGGATGAGCTCGACGTAGGCCCAGGACCCGCCGAAGGCGAGCACGGCGGCCACGGGGACGGCGATGGCCAGCAACTTGAGCGGGCGCATGGGAGGAGCCTTTCGCGACGGTGGGACGGTGTCGGAGAAAGCTTCGGCCCAGCGCATCCGAAAAGGCTGAGGACTTCTTGTGAAATTCCTGGGAACACCTAGTCGCCCGGCTCGAACTGCTTCTCCCCGGACACCCCGAACCCCGGCAACGCCCTCCCGAGCTCGAACTTCATGGCCGCGCCGTCGAGGATCTGCCGGGCCCGGGCCTCTTTCCCCTCGACCTCGGCGTAGAGGTGCACGGTGTCGCCCTTCTCGAGGTTGGCGATGCCGTCGCGTCCGGCCGTCACCACCGTGTCCTCGTTGACGGCGTAGGTGCGCTGGTAGCCGTCGTCGCTCTCGAGCGTGATCGACGTCGGGCTGACGGAGACGACCTTCCCCAGCTGAGTGGCGGTCGTCGCGTACCTGCCCTCACCGTTCTCGAAGGTGACCTCGGAGTGGATGCCGCCGCCGGGGCCGAAGCCGAAGCCAGGGCCTCCAGGACCGAAGGCGATGCCCCGGCGGTGCTTCCAGAACACGGCGTCGGGGCCGGGGAAGGGGGCGATCCTGGGAACCTCGATGGTCTCCGATTCCGGCTTCTCGGCGGCCCCGGCGATGCCGAGCCCGCCGGCGACGAGACCGGCAGCGAGGGCGAAGAGAGCGATCCCGGGGGCGAGCCGACGGGATCTCAGCGGTGAGTGGTCGGTGTCCATGGCGTCCTTTCCTCCGGACCCGGGTGTCGGGCCTGGAAACGACCATGGCTCACCGAACTGGGAACAGGCTGTGGCCCAGCTGAGAAGCGGCGAATCGGGACATTCCGTTCAACGCCCCGACGTCACGCGCCGAGGCGTTGCTCCTCCAGGTAGCGCAGGATCTCGGCGGCGTTGAAGCGGCGGTGGCCACCCAGGGTCCGGATGGCGGAGATCTTGCCCGCCTTGGCCCAGCGGGTGACGGTCTTGGGGTTGACCTTGAACAGCTCGGCCACCTCCGTGGGGGTGAGGAGGTCGTTGGTGTCGGTGCGGGAAGGCTGCACGGCCGGGTCCTTTCGTGGGGCGCTGCGCTCCGGGGGGGACAGATGGGACAGCCCGGGCGGAGGATGGGCATTGTTCCCATAACGGACAACGCACGAAGTGGCCGACTATGACGCCCGCCGCCTCCACTTGCCGCCGATCTGACCTTCGCTTGATAGATGCGCTCAGCCGTTGAGCTGCTGGCTGGCCAGGTAGTAGTAGAGCCCCTCGGCGGCCATGAGCTCCTCGTGGGTCCCCGACTCGACCAGGCGCCCCTTCTCCAGCACCACGATGAGGTCGGCGCCCCGGACGGTGGAGAGGCGGTGGGCGATCACGAGCGACGTCCGCCCCTCGAGGAGCTGGTCCATGTTCTCCTGCACCGCCCGCTCCGACTCGGTGTCGAGGGCGCTGGTGGCCTCGTCGAGGATGAGGATGGGGGGGCGGCGGTAGACGGCCCGGGCGATGGCCACCCGCTGGCGCTGGCCGCCCGAGAGCAGCAGGCCGCTCTCCCCCACCTGGGTGCGGTAGCCGAGGGGTAGGCGGACCACGAAGTCGTGGGCGTTGGCCACCCGCGCCGCCCACTCCACCCGCTCCAGGTCGGGCGCCTCGCCCGAGGAGATGTTGCGGGCGATGGTGTCGGAGAAGAGGAAGTTCTCCTGGAGCACGAAGCCCACCTGGCGCCGCAGCTGGCGGTGGTCGAGGGTGGCCAGGTCCACCCCGTCGAAGAGCACGCGCCCCTCGGTCGGTTCCACCAGCCCGACCAGGCACTTGACCAGCGTCGTCTTCCCCGAGCCGCTGCGGCCGACCACGGCCACGGTGGTGCCGGCCGGGATGTGCAGGCTGATGTCGGAGAGGATGGGCGGGGCGTCGGGCCCGCCGTAGCGGAACCCGAGGCCCTCGAGCCGGATGCCTCCCTCCAGCGTCGGGACGGGCAGCAGGCGCGTCCGGTCGCGGCCCTGCTCGGGTTCCTCCTCGAAGATGTCGTTCAGCCGGTTGAGAAGCACGGAGACGAACTGGGCGTCGTCCCACAGCAGGAGCAGCACCGCCACCGGGGCGCTGGCCAGGGCGATGAGCGTGTTGAAGGACACCAGCTCGCCCACCGTCATGGCCCCGCTCTGGACCTGGCGGGTGCCCAGCCACAGGAACGCCCCGAGCGAGGCGAAGGTCACCACCTGGCTGGTGCCGGCGTAGAGCATCCGCACCAGGTCGGAGCGGAACTGGCGGTCGGCCAGGGCCGAGAACTCCTCCACCATGCCGGTGCGCAGGGCGTCCTCGTTGCCCAGCGCCTTGACCGTCTCGATGCCCTTGATGGCGTCGATCTGGCGGGAGGAGTAGCGGCCGAAGGCCTCCTCCAGGCTCTCCACCATGGGCCGGAGGCGGCGCTGGAAGGCCCGCATGACCAGGGCGTAGACGGGCATGGCGGCCACGTAGACCCCGGCCAGTACGGGGCTGTAGACGACCATCAGGGCCACCGAGCCCACCAGCTGGGCGACGGCGGTGAGCGCCCGGACGCTGTGCTGGACGGCGAACTCGCGCACCTGGCGCATGCCGGCCAGGCGCCGCTGCACATCGCCCGTCCGCCGGCTGGTGAAGTACGACATGGGCAGGGCCAGCATCCGGAGGGCGACGAGGTCGAGGGTGCTGGCGTCCATCCGCACCGCCGCCCGGCTCATGACGTAGCGCTGGCCCGACGAGGCGGCCAGCATCAGCACCAGCGCCCCGATCAGGGCCGGGGCGAGGACCTTCCACAGCCCGGTGTCGCCCTGGCCCAGCACCCGGTCGACGATGAGCTGGGTGAAGACGGGGACGACCAGGGTCAGGGCGCTGACCACCAGCGCCAGCCCGGCGGCGACGGCCAGGGGGCGGGCGAAGGGGGCGAGCATCGGCCGGACCCAGGCGAAGGACGCCTCGACGCCGGCGGCGGCAGCGAAGTGCTCCGTGGGCTCGAAGGTGGCGACGTACCCGCTCCAGGCGGCCTCGAACTCGGCCCGGGACAGGCGCTGGGGGCCGGCGGCGGGGTCGGCGATCCGCACCCCGCCGGCGTCGACGCCGTAGAGGACCACCCAGTGGTTGCCGCCCCAGTGGGCGATGGCGGGCAGGGGCAGGTTCTCCAGGTTGCGGGCCGACGCCTTCACCGCCCGGGCCGCCAGTCCCAGCGCCCGGGCCCCGTCGGTGATGCCCTTCAGGCTGGTGCCGTCGATGCCGGTCCCGACCAGCTGGCGGACCCGGGCCTGGCTGACGCGCCGGCCGAAATGACGGCAGACCATGACCAGGGCCGCCGCCCCGCAGTCCGCCTCGTCCACCTGCCACACCTGGCGCATCCGGCGGATGCGCCGCCGGGGACCGGGGGCCGGCGCCTCGTCGTCGCCGGTGGGAGCGGCGTCGGCGGCCGGGGCCGGCCCGGCGGGGACGTCGACCTGGTCGGGGCCGACGGGCCCGGGCCGGGTGGCGTCGGCCGGGAGGATCTCGTCGGTGAAGTCGAGAGGGACGCGGGCCGCCTTGCGGTAGTGGTACTGGGCCACCAGGGAGGCGACGGCGGTTCGGAACTCCGGATGCCCGGCCAGCAGCTTGTGGAAGGCCTCCTGGCGCAGCACCAGGAGCCGGGCGTCGGACACGGCCCGCACCGAGGCCGACCGCCGGGTGCCTTCCAGCAGGGCCCGCTCGCCGAAGATGTCCCCGGTGCGGAGATAGGAGAAGTCCCGGCGCTCGCCATCGGCGTCGCTGTAGGCGGCCAGCCGGCCGGCCTCGACGAAGAACATGGCGTCGGGTTCGTCGCCTTCGGTCACCACCACTTCGCCCCGGGCCACGGTCACGGGTTCCATCTCGGCCAGGGCGGCACCGACCGTGTCGTCGGGCAGGCCGGAGAAGACGGGCGACTGGCGGAAGAGGTTCTTCAGGGCCCGGAACCGGGCCAGGAGATCGAAGTACTCGGTGACCCGGGGGTCGGTGGCCCGCAGGGCCTGGAACACCACCGCCGGCAGGCGCAGGGCCTCCACCGGGCTGCGGGCCCGGATGGTGGCGCCCCGCACCCGCCCCTCGAGGAGGGCCGACTCGCCGAACACGTCGCCCGGGCCCAGGATGCCGAGGGACACCTCCTCGCCGCCGAGACCCTGGCGCAGCGCCCGGGCCCGGCCCGAGACGATGACGTAGAGGGCGTCGGCCGCGCCGCCCTCCTCCACGATCACCGCCCCGAACGGATAGCTGACCGGCTCGAAGCTGGCTTCCACCAGCCGGCGGACCTCCGGGGGCATGAGCCCGAAGAGGGGCAGGTCCTCGAGAACGAAGGGCTGGTCGTCAGTAACGGCCATGCCACCGCACCCGGTGCTCGACCTCCCGCCGCACGGCCCGGGCCCCCACCGCCGCCGCCGCCAACCGGTGGACCTCCTCGTCCCCCTCGGTCGGGACGGTGCGGCTGACCACCCGGGTCACCCGCCAGCCCTCCGCCATCCGGGCCGGCCCCAGGGCGTCGCCCGCCTTGGCCCCGAAGAGGGCGGGGCGCAGCTCGGGTTCGAAGTCACACAGGTGGGCCCGCCGGCGCACCGGCGCCACCGCCGCCGGTTGCGCCGGGACGAAGGCGGCGGAGAAGTCCCCGTCCTCCCGCAGGCACAGCAGCGCCTCCCGGGCGGCGGCCTCCGCGGGGAAGGTGACCCACTCCACGTCGAGGTCGATCCAATCGAGACGGCGGGCCACCAGCTCGTCGGCCACGGCCCGCTCGGTGGCGGCCGCCTGCCGGAAGGCGGCCAGGGCCGCGTCGAACACCTCCCAGCGGTCTCCCCCGGAGCCCGCGGCGCCGGCCTCGGCCCGGGCGTCGGCGGCGGCGGCCCTCTCGGCCACGGCTTCGGCCAGCGTGGAGTAGAAGCCCGAGCACATACCGGTGGCCCACAGCCGGGCCGGCTCGTCCTCCACCGGGTCGGGTTCGATCCGCCGTGCACCCGGCCCGGCGGGATGGCGGTCCCGGGCCACGGAGCGGCGGATGTGGTCCTTCCAGGTCGAGACGGTCAGGCGGCGCTGCGCCAGCCAGCGCTCGGTGTCCTCGGCCGAGATCAACCGGTGCTGCCGGCGGAAAGCGGCCGCGGCGGCCGACACGTCGCCGTCGAGGGCGTCGCCCTGCCGGCGGGCGAGCGTCAGCGCGGCGACGCCCTCGCGGACCTCGCGCACATGGTCGCCCCACGCTTCCTGGCGGCGGCCCCAGTCGAGCACGTCCTCCCAGGTGTAGGCGGTCGAGGCGACTCGGAAGACGACGTCGTCCAAGCGCCGAGGAACCTGGCCCTAGGAGGAACCGCCCTTGCCTCCGTGCCCGGTCGGCTCGGCCTCCCCGGTCGCCCCGCCCTTGACGTTCTCGGCGTCGCCCGGCTCAGGCTCCAGATCCTCGAGCTCGTCCCGGTCGTCGTCGGTGATGGAAAAACTCCGGTCGCTCATCTCGGCCCCTCTCTCGCGGAGATGCCCGCATCGTAAGGCCCGGCCATCGAAGCGTCGATGCGGTCCCGGACATTGCCTCTGTCACCTCTGTGACACAGGCGGAACGGGAGCTACCGTCAGCAACTGATGACGGAGCTCCAGCTGACCCCACGGCCCGGCGAACTGCCCATGGGCCTGGTGACCTTCCTCTTCACCGACATCGAGGGCTCAACCCGCCTGGCCGAACATCTGGGGCCCGCCTGGACCGGCCTGCTCGAGACCCACCATCGCCTCCTGTCGTCGGCCGTGGTCTCCCACCGGGGCGTCGTCATCAACACCCAGGGGGACGCCTTCTTCGCCGTGTTCCCCGCCGCTCCCGACGCCCTGGTCGCCGCCGTCGCCGCCCAGCGGGCCCTGGCCGCCGAACGCTGGCCGGAAGGGGTCGAGGTCCGGGTGCGGATGGGGATGCACAGCGGGGAGGCGGTGCTCGGCGCCACCGACTACGTGGGGCTGGCCGTGCACCGGGCCGCCCGGGTGGCTGGCCTGGCCTACGGCGGCCAGGTCCTGGTGTCGGAGGCCACCCGGTCGCTGGCCGGCGCCGGCACCCCGGAGGGGGTGACCTTCTCCGACCTTGGCCGGCACCGCCTGAAGGACCTGACCGAACCGGAGCGCATCCACCAGCTGGCCCACCCGGCGCTGCCCGCCGACTTTCCCGCCCTGCGCTCTCTCGATGCCTTCCGCCACAACCTGCCCGTGGCCGCCACCAGCTTCGTGGGCCGGGACTCGGAGGTGGCGGCCCTGGCCCGGCACCTGTCCGAGGCCCGCCTGGTCACGCTCCTCGGACCCGGCGGGTCGGGCAAGACCCGCCTCGCCCTCCAGGTGGCGGCGGAGCAGGTCGACCAGCACGACGACGGCGTCTGGCTGGCCGAGCTGGCCTCCTGGGGCGACCCCCACCTGGTGCCCGCCGCCCTGGCCTCGGTGCTCGGTGTCCGTGAGGAGCCGGGCCGGACCCTCCTCGACACCCTCGAGGCGTGGGCGGCGGAGCGGGCCGTCCTGCTCGTCCTCGACAACTGCGAGCATGTGGTGGCGGCCGCGGCCGAGCTGGCCGGGCGCCTGTTGCGGGCCGGGCCGGGGGTGCGGGTGCTGGCCACCAGCCGGGAGGCCCTGGGTCTGGCCGCCGAGCAGGTGGTGGTCGTGGCTCCTCTGGGCCTGCCCGACTCCACGGCGGGGGCGGCGCCGTCCCTGGAGACGCTGCTGGAGTCCGAGGCGGTGCGCCTCTTCGTCGAGCGGGCCCGCTCGGCCCACCCCGGCCTGGAGCTGGGTCCCGAGCACGCCGCCGCAGTGGCCCGCATCTGCACCCGCCTCGACGGGATCCCCCTGGCCCTCGAGCTGGCCGCCCGTCGGGTGCGGGCCCTGTCGCTGCCCGAGTTGGCCGACCGCCTCGACGGGCGCCTCCGCATCCTCACCGGCGGCACCCGGGAAGGCGGAGCCCGCCACCAGACCCTGCGCGCCGCCATCGACTGGAGCCACGACCTGCTCGAGTCCGACGAGCGGGTCCTGTTCCGGCGCCTGGGCGTGTTCGCCGGCGGCTTCGACCTCGACGCGGCCGAGACGGTGTGCGCCGGCCCCTACGACACCCTCGACCTCATCATGGCCCTGGTCGACAAGTCGCTGGTGGTGGCGGCCGAGAAGGACGGTGCCACCCGCTACCGGATGCTGGAGACCATCCGGGAGTACGCCCTGGAGCGCCTGGCCGAGGCCCGGGAGGACGACGCCACCCGCATGGCCCACTTGGCCTGGGCGCTGCACCTGGTGGAGCGGGGGGCGCCGCCCCGGGCCCGGGGGCTGCCCCGGGAGTGGGTGGATCGCCT
>JBOGFE010000026.1:0-8552 GCA_050741935.1 Acidimicrobiia bacterium
CGGCCAGCACCTCCTTCCAGCCGAAGCCCCGCTCGGCGAAGCCGAGGTCCTCCATGAGGACGAGCTCGGTGGGGGTGAAGCAGTCGTGGACCTCGGCCATGGCCAGCTGGGCCCGGGGGTCGGTCACGCCGGCCTGGGCGTAGGCGTCGGCGGCCGAGGCCACCACCTCGGGGAAGGTGGTGTAGTCGTAGCCGGGGTCGATCCCGCCCGACGAGGTGCCGGCCACGAAGGACAGGCCCTTCACGTACAAGGGCTTGTCGGTGTAGCGGTGGGCGTCCTCGGCCCGCACGACGATGGCCGCCGCCGCCCCGTCGGACACGCCCGAGCAGTCGAAGATGCCGAGCTGGCCGGCCACCAGCGGCGAGTTGCAGATGGTGTCCTTGGGCACCTCCTTGCGGAACTGGGCCCGGGGGTTCTTGGCCCCGTTGGCATGGTTCTTCCAGGCGATGCGGGTCAGCACGTCCTTCATCTCGTCGGGGTCGACGCCGTACTTCTTGGCGTAGGCCGGGGCCAGGAGGGAGAAGTTGGCCGGGGCGGTGATCTCGCCCAGGGGCCCGCCGGTCCCGTCGTCGGAGGCGGTGCTCACCACCAGGCCCGAGAAGCCACTGTCCTTCAGCTTCTCCACGCCGATGGCCATGACCACGTCGTAGGCGCCGCTGGCCACCGCGTAGCAGGCGTTGCGCAGCGCCTCGGAGCCGGTGGCGCAGTAGTTCTCCACGTGGGTGACGGGCTTCTGGATGCGCAGCGGCCGGGACAGCGTGAGCCCCGAGAGGCCCGAGCCGATGGTCCCCAGCCAGAAGGCGTCGACGTCGTCCAGGGCCACGCCGGCCGAGGCGATGGTCTCGGTGGTGGCGTCGACGAGCATGTCGTCCACCGACTTGTCCCAGTGCTCGCCGAAGGGCGTGCACCCCATGCCGACGATGGCGACCCGGTCGCGGATCCCTCTCGATGCCATGGCCTACGCCTCTCTGCTCGTGGGGACACCGCCGGCCCCGGGGGTGGCGGCGGGGACGGGACGGACCTTCCAAAAGTAGTTGTGGACGCCGCCGGCGGTGACCAGCTTCCGGAAGGTGGGTTCCACCCGGGCGCCGATGCCCAGGGCGGCCGGGTCGACGTCGGTCAGCTGGCACTTGAACCGGCCCCCGCCGTCGAAGTCGACCACCGCCGCCACCACCGGCGGGCTCGGCGAGTAGGCCAGGCGGTCGATGGTGTAGGTGGCCACGGTGGCGGGCACGTCGGCCATGGCCGCGTCGGCCATCCGGTCGACGGCGTGGCACGACATGCACACCCGCACCGGCGGGAGGTGCACGGCCCCGCACACCTCACAGCGGCTGCCCACGAAGCCGAACTTGTAGCGGGTGGACCGGTGGGCGGGCGGCGCCGCCGGGGGCATGGGGTCGGGCCGGCGGGGCGGCTCCTTGACCAGCATGCCCCGCCAGGACAGGAACTGGGCGTAGCGCAGGTCGTCGCGGCCGCCGGCGATCTGGGTCGCCACCGGCTTGGCCGGCGTGTGGGCGGCGATGGCGTCGGTGGTGCGCAGCACCAGGGCGCTGGCCCCGTCGGAGAGGACCACCACCACGATGGTCTGGCCGGGCCCGGCCCGGTCGAGCACCTCGGCCAGCACGATGCCGGCCTGGGCCGTACCGGCATTGCCGATGAGACCTGAGAGGTCGTTGGCCATCGCCTCGGGCCGCACCCCCGAGGTGGTGGCGAAGCGGCGGACGGCCCGGCCGGCCAGTCCGGAGACCACCAGGTGGTCGACGTCGCCGGGAGTGATCCCGGCCTGCTTGAGGGCGTCGGCGAAGGCGGCGTCGGCCAGCGGGCCGTAGACGTGCTCGCCGAAGCGCTCCTCCCACACCTTGGAGGACTCGGCCCCGGGCAGGCGCCAGCGGTCGAGGAACTCGTCGGTGGCCGCGGCGACGGCCACCACCTCGGCCAGCACGGGCACCTCGGGCGAGGCGCCGCCGAAGAGGAGGGCCACCGCCCCGTCCCCGCCGTCACGCTCGTCGGCCCCGCCGGCCAGGCCGGTGCGGATGTCGGAGAGCACGGCCACGGCGGGGACGGGCGAGTCGGAGGCGGCCAGCACGGCACCCACCCCCGAGCGCACCGATCCGACCATGTCGACCGCCAGCGCCGAGGCGGGCAGATCGAGGGCGGCGTGGATCACGGTGGCATTGGCCTTGTCCAGGTACGGGGGGCTGGCGGTGGCGAAGAACACCCGCTGGGGCCGGGCGGCGTCGGGTGCGTTCCGCAGGGCGTTGCGGGCCGCCTCCACCCCCATGGAGGTGGTGTCCTCGTCGTAGGAGGCGACCGCCCGGGTCCCCTTGCCCCCACCCTCGCCCAGAACGGCGGCGATCTCGGACCGCTTCAGCCGGAAGTAGGGGATGTAGGCGCCGTAGCCGACGAGCCCAGCCATGCGACCTCCTGGATCACGGTGGTCAGTTGCTCCACGCTACCCAAGGCCTGTCGGGTTGCCGGACTCCGGCGAGGCCCGGCCGGGCCCCGAGTCCATGGCCGCCGGCCGCGGGGGCCGATCAGCGGGTGCCGGTGGCGGCGGCGACATCGAGGCCGCCGGCGCAGGTGGGGCTGTTGGCGCCACAGCTGACGCTCTTGTCGGCCGTGGCCAGGAGCCGGTCGACGGCTTCCTGCTGTGAGAGGCCCAGGGCCAGCATGAGGGCGACCGCGCCCGAGACATGGGGCGCGGCCATGGAGGTGCCGGCCAGGTACTCGTACTGGTTGGTCTCGCCCTCGGCCCACCAGGTCGACAGGATGTTGTCCTCTTCGCTGCCGCCCGACCCGCCGGGGGCGACCAGCGCCCACTTGGCGTTGCCGGTGGGGCTGGAATAGCTCGCCACCTGCTTGTCGGGGCCGGTGGCCCCCACCACCAGGGCGTTGATGTCGCCGTACTCGTTGGACCCGATCCCGAGCCCGAAGAGATCCTCGTTGCCCGAGCTGATCACGGGGACCGCCCCGTGGGACCAGGCGTAGTCGATGCCTTCGACCAGGCCACTGCCGAAGGTGGCGGCGGCGACGAAGAGCGCCTCTCCCAGGGACAGGTTCACGACCTTGGCCCCCTGGTCGACCACCCACTTGATGGCGGCGGTGACGTCATCCGAGTTGGCGCTGCCGGTCTCCGAGAACGCCCGGGCCACCACCAGGGAGGCGTCGGGGGCGACGCCGGCCACGCCCACTCCGTTGTCCCGCACGGCGGCGGCGATGCCGGCCACGTGGGAGCCGTGGCCGTACACGTCCTGGGCGGTGCCCCCGCACTTGGCCTGGTCCCCGCCGGAGTCGACGCAGCTGGCGTTGGCCACGACCCGGCCGACCAGGTCCTCGTGGTTCAGGTCGACGCCGGTGTCGACGATGCCGATGCGGACGCCGCTGCCGGTGGTCTTCGTCCAGGCCGCCGGGGCGCCGATCTGGGCCAGTCCCCACAGCTTGTCGAACGAGGCGTCGTTGGAAGCCGAGACCGATGCCCCGCCGGGGCCCGTCACCAGCACCAGTCCGGCGACCGCAGCGGCAATCTTCTGACGTCCCCGACGCACCGCGGCCTCCTTGTCTCGGGGGATGTGCTACATCCCCCGGCCACTCCCCTGAAGGTAACCAGGCTACCCCCTGCCACTAGCCTCGTTCAGGCAGTGGCCGGCGAGAACGTGACCTACGTGGCCGCCTTCGGGGGCGGGGTGGTGTCCTTTCTCTCGCCCTGCGTGCTGCCGCTGGTGCCGGCTTATCTGTCCATCATCACCGGCCTGGACATGGCCGAGGTACGTGAGGGCCGGGCCCGCCACCTGCCCCGGATCGCCTGGCACACCGGCCTGTTCGTGGCCGGCTTCTCGGCCGTGTTCGTGCTGCTCGGGCTGTCGGCCACCGCCCTGGGCCAGGCCGCCCTGCGCAACCAGTCGACCATCACCCGCCTCTCGGGGCTGGTCATGCTGGCCATGGCCCTCTACGTGCTCGGCTCCCTGGTCCTGTCCGCTCCCGGCCTGTACCAGGAGCGCCGGTTCCAGCCCAACCTGGCCCGCTTCGGCCCCCTGGCGGCGCCGGTCGCCGGCGTGGCCTTCGGGTTCGGCTGGACGCCCTGCATCGGGCCGGTGCTCACGTCGGTGCTGGCGCTGGCCGCCACCTCCGAGGGGCTCGGAAGGGCCGCCGCCCTGCTGCTGGCCTATTCGGCCGGTCTGGGGATGTGCTTCCTCGCCACCGGGCTGGCCCTCGGGCGCCTGGCCGGCGCGCTGCGGTGGGTGACCCGCCACTCCCGGGGCCTCACGGCGGTATCGGCCGTGTCCATGGCCGCCTTCGGGGTGCTGCTGGCCCTCGACCGGTTGGTGTGGCTGACCGCCAAGCTGCAAGGGGGCTTCGAGGCCATCGGTCTCAAGTCGCTGGTGACGCTGGGGTGGTGGGCATGACCGCGGGCGGGGGGTGGGCATGACCACCGGCCGCGTCCGCCTGCTGGTCGGCGGCGTGGCGCTGGCGGTGCTGGTCGGCGTCGGGTTCTTCTCCTTCCGGGGGGCGGGCCAGGACAAGGCCGCCCCCGCGGTCGACGTCACCACCCCGGACGCCTTCGACCTGCCGGCGCTGGAGGGGGATGGCCGGGTGCGCCTGGCCGACTTCAAGGGCACCCCGCTGGTGGTGAACTTCTTCGCCTCGTGGTGCCACCCGTGCGACCAGGAGCTTCCCCACTTCGTCGACGCCGCCCAGAAGCTCAAGGGGAAGGTCAACTTCATCGCCCTCAACTCGCTCGAGGATCGCCACGACGCCGGCGTGGCCATGGCCGAGCGCCACGGCCTGGCCGACGCCGGCATCACGGTGGGCCGCGACGTCGGGGGCCGGGCGAACTCGCAGCTCCACGACAACCTGGCGCTGGGGCGGGGCATGCCGATCAACGCCTTCTACGACGCCGACGGCACCCTGCTCGACGTCGGCCGGGGCGCGTTGCTGGGCAACCGGCTGGCCGAAGTCCTCGAGCGCACCTACGGCGTCACCTACTGACACCTTCTGACCCGGGCTCCTGACCTCGCCTACGGGGCGCCGATCAGGGCCAGCACCCGGTTCACCACCGCGGCGCCGTGCAGGCGGACGGCGACCTGGAGCAGGGCTCCTTCGGGGTGCTTTCGGAGGCGCCCGTCGCCCTCCACGATGAGGCGCTCCGGCTCCAGGTGGGCGAGCGGCTCGCCCAGCGCCACCAGCAGGGCGGCGGGATCGTGGAGGTGCACCGTCCGCTGACTCTCGGGGACGCCGGCGTCGGCCAGGGCGGCGAACCACGCCTCGACGGCGGGCACCAGCGCCGGGGCGCCGGCCAGGAGCAGGTTGAGGGCCGGAGGGTCGACCCGGGTGGTGATGGTGGCGTCGAGCGGCACCACGGTGACCCCGGGTTGCGCCAGCACCACCGCCGCCGCCCTCGGGTCGGCGTTGAAGTTGGATTCGAAACGCCGGATCCGGCCGCGGTGGTGGACGAGCGCCAGGGCCCCGCCCATGACAGCCCGGTTCACCGGCCGCCACCCGGTGGCGGCCAAGGCGGCCAGGTTGGTCAGGGGACCGATGCCGAGCACCAGGTCGGCGCCGGCGCTCGGAATGGCCTCGACGGCGGCGGGCGCGCCGGCAACAACCGGCACGGAGCCGGGCACCAGCCGGCGGGCAACCTCCGCCCGCCACCCGGCGTCGGAGCCGACGGTGCTGACCCCGACGAGCTCGACGTCGGGATGGGCGAGGGCACAGAGCAGGGCGATCGAGTCGTCGGGGTTGGTTCCGACGTCGGTGTCGACCCACAGACGCACGGGCCTACGAGGCGACCAGCTGCTTGAGGGCCTGCTCCAGGTCGGGGGCGCGGAAGGTGTAGCCCGACGCCTCCAGCCGGCCGGGCAGGACCCGTTGGCCGCTGAGCACGAGCTCCTCGGCCATCTGGGCCCCGAGGGCCAGCCTCAGCGCCGCGGCCGGGAGGGGCATCAGCGCCGGACGGCGGAAGACACCGGCCAGGACCCGGGTGAACTCGGCGTTGGTGACCGGGTTGGGGGCGGTGGCGTTGACCGGCCCCGAGGGTGCGTCCTCCCCCAGGAGATGGACGATGGCGCCCACCTCGTCGTCGATGGCGATCCAGCTCATCCACTGCCTTCCCGAACCCATCCGGCCGCCCAGACCCCCCTTGAAGGGCAGGATCATCTTCTTGAGGGCACCGCCGTGGGGGGACAGGACGATGCCGGTGCGGAGGTGGGCGACCCGGATGCCGGCCGCCTCGGCCGGGGCGGTGGCCGCCTCCCAGGCCCGGCACACCTCACCCAGGAACCCGGGGTCGTCGGCCGGTGTGTCCTCGGTGATGGGTTCGTCGACCCGGCTTCGGTAGATGTCGACTGCTGACCCCGAGACCAGGACCCGGGGCGGATGAGCCAGCTTGGCCAGCGTCTCGGCCAGGAGGGTGGTGCCCTTCACCCGGGAGTTGAGGATGAGGGCCTTCTGGGCGTCGTTCCAGCGCTTGTCGCCGATCCCCTCCCCGGCCAGGTTGACGACGGCGCCGACGCCTTCCAGGCCCCCGGCGTCGATCGTGCCTGCCGGCGGGTCCCAGCGGATGGTGTCCGGTCCCCCGCCGCCGCTGGCCGGGCGCACCAAGCGCAGCACCCGGTGGCCGGCCGCTTCCAGCGCCGGCCGCAGGGCGGAGCCGATCAGCCCGCTGGACCCGGTGACCGCAACATCCATGGTCATGACCTCCGGTGGTCGGGCGGTCATTCTCCTACCCGCCCCCACCCGGCACCGGAACGGGCCTGCCGGACCGGCGGGGGTCGCCGGGTAAGATGCCCCGACTGGCCTTCGGGCCGGCGGGCGCCCCTAGCTCAACTGGCAGAGCAGCGGACTCTTAATCCGCGTGTTCCGGGTTCGAGTCCCGGGGGGCGTACTGAGCCGTATGCGCCAACCGACTCCGCACCTTGAGCTGCGCCAGGTCGAGTTTGACCCCCACCCCGGCGCCCCCGTGCTCATGGGCGTCCTCAACGCCAGCCCGGAGTCGTTCTCGGACGGTGACGGGGCCGAGAGCTTCGACGACGTCGTACGCCGGGGCCGCCGCCTCATGGCCGACGGGGCCGACATCATCGACGTCGGCGGCGAGTCCGGCGTGACCAACCGGCCGCCGATCCCCGCGAACGAGGAGATACGGCGGGTCGTACCGCTGGTGCGGGAGCTCCTCGACGCCGGCGCCGTCGTCTCCGTCGACACCTGGAAGCCCGAGGTGGCACGCGCCGCCCTCGAGGCCGGGGCGCACCTCATCAACGACGTGAGCGGTCTGCGGCATCCGGAGATCGCCGGGCACTGCGCCGACTTCGGCGCCGGACTCGTCCTGATGCACACCCGGGCGCAGCCGAAGGTCAAGGCGTTTCCCCCCTACGAGGATGTCGTGGCCGACGTCGTCGCCTTCCTGAAGGAGAAGATCGACGAGGCCGCCGCCCAGGGAGTCCGACCCGAGCAGATCGTCCTCGATCCCGGGCCTGACTTCGCCAAGACCCCGGGGCAGACGATCGAGGTCCTGCGTCATCTCCCCCAGCTGCTGGCGCTGGCCCGACCCATCCTGCTGGCGGTGTCCCGAAAGGATTTCATCGGCGCCCTCACCAACCGGCGACCGCGGGAACGACAGGCCGGGACGCTGGCCGCCATCGACGCCGGGCTGCAGTCGGGAGCGTCCATCCTCCGGGTGCACGACGTCGCCGCCACGGCGGACTTCCTCCGCGTCCGGGCCGCCCTCCAGGGCGAGTTGGAGGTGGACGCCGATCTCCGGCTCCCCGACGCCCTCCGCCGGGAAATCCCAAGGGCCTGACCAGGCCGCTCCCAGCGCCCTCGGAGGAAGCCTCCCGATGATGGACTTGCTCACGGCGGTCACGGCGTCCGGGGTGGTGCGGCCATCCAGATCGGGGCGGCTGATGGTTCTCCAGCGGGTCTCGGGGGTAGGGCTTAGGGAGAAATACCCAGAAGTCATTTAGGAGCGTGTTCGATGCCGAAAAAGAGCGATACCAACATTGATGAAGAGTTTGCTGGGACGGCATCGCGGAGCGGCTACGACAGCGCTTCGGAGATGTCCAAGGGACGAGTGAAGGAAGCCACCGGCAAGCTGGTGGGAGACGAAAGGATGAGGGAGGAAGGCGCGACGCAGCAAGAGATGGCTGACGCCGCCGAAAAGGAAGACCTCAAGACTTGGCGGCGGCAGCACGGCAAGCCGTAGCGCGGTCGCTGGCGGCATATTCGGAAAAAGAAGCCGCCGACAGAACAGGGAAGCCCGGTTCCCCGAACCGGGCTTCCTCATTTCTACGACGGGATCCGCCGCCTAAATCCCGAGGGGACGACAAGGTCGCTCCCAGCGCTCTCGGAGGAAGCCCCCCGATGATGGTGACGACCGCACACCGACCGGGAAGGCTCCGCACCGATGACGACTGACCGCCGGCGCCCGCCCATCGGCCGGCGAGCGGGCGTCGGGGCCAGAAGCAGGGAATACGGTGTTCGGCCATGGCGCGCCCGCAGCCCGACCCCCGGCGGTACCGGCGCTACGTGGAGCAGGAGTTCGACAACGTCCTCCTCTACCG
>JBOGFE010000027.1:0-9587 GCA_050741935.1 Acidimicrobiia bacterium
CTACCAGGCCCCGGAGCAGCCGCCGACGACGGTGCCGGTTGAGGAGCCCCCGGTGCGGGACCCCCAGGCCGTGCCGGGACCGGCGGCCGTCTCCGAGACGGAGATTCGCACCGGGTACTGGATGGCAGGCTCCGATGGCTCCGTGTACGCCTTCGGTGACGCTCCCGACCTCGGTGGGCCCCAGGCCGTTCTCGGGCCGGTGGCTGTGGTCGACCTCGAGCCGGCGCCGTCGGGGACGGGGTACTGGGCCATCGACGAACGTGGCCGGGTGCACGCCTACGGCGACGCCCCCCACTTCGGCAACCTCGCCACTGCCCTCCGTCCCGGCGAGCGCGTGAGCAGCCTGTCGGCCACGCCGTCGGGAGAGGGCTACTGGATGTTCACGACCAGGGGCCGGGTGGCCGCCTTCGGCGACGCCGAGCACCTCGGTGACCTGGCCGCCACTCCGCTCAACGGGCCGGTCCTGGATTCGGTCGCCACCCCGTCGGGCCGGGGCTACTACATGGTCGCCTCCGACGGTGGGATCTTCACCTACGGCGACGCGGTCTTCTACGGGTCGCTGGGCAACCTCCGGCTCAACCAGCCCGTCCAGTCCCTGGTGCCCGACCCGGACGGGGTCGGCTACTGGCTGGTCGCCTCCGACGGCGGGGTCTTCACCTTCGAGACCGGCTTCAACGGCTCCCTGGGCAGCGTCAAGCTCAACAAGCCGGTCACGGGCATGGTGCCCTTCGGTAACGGCTACCTGATGGTCGCCGAGGACGGAGGCATCTTCAACTTCTCCGACAAGCCCTTCCACGGTTCCCTGGGCGCCAGCCCGCCCGCCGACCCCATCACCTCGGTGGCCGCCCTGAGGTAGGTCTGGCGGAGGCTTTGCCTTGTGGTCGTGGAGGCGATGAACCCCAACCGGTAGTCGTGCCCGTGAGCCGAAGTTCACCGGTACCAATCGTGCAGACATGCAGGAGGGCGCAGGTCCAGGTCGAATACCGCCTGGACCCCCACGTTCACCAGCTGTTCACCTGGAGCGCCCCGCCATGCCCCCCTTGACCGATACGCGCCGCCGCACGGCCGCGGCCGGGCTCTCCATGGCCCTGGTCGCCGGCCTGCTCGTGCTGGGCGCCGCTCCCGCCCCGGCCGCCGACCCGATCCACGAGGCGCCGGCGGTGGTCGAGACGACGCCCTCGGACGAGATCGGTGACTCGGTCGACGACCCCGCCATCTGGGTCGACCCCGCCGACCCCACCCGCTCGGTGATCATCGGCGCCGACCACGCCGACAAGGGCCTGTCGGTCTACGACCTGTCCGGGGCCCGGATCCACGAGCTGAAGCTCTCCAGCGCCAACAACGTCGACATCCGCCCCGGGTTCTCCCTGGACGGCGCCACCGTGCCCCTCCTGGGGCTGGCCGGCAGCGGGGACATCAGCTTCTACACGCTCGACCCCGTCACCAGGAAGCTCTCCAACGTCACGCCCGGCGGCGCCAAGATCGAGGGCCCCGACCTGACCCAGCCGGGAGACGCCACCTTCGTCCCCCACGGGATCTGCCTCTACCACAGCCCCGTCAACCAGAGCTTCTACACCTTCGTCGTCGACCGCTACGGCACGATCAAGCAGTTCGAGCTGACCGACGGTGGGGACGGCAAGGTGGCCCTGGAAGAGGTCCGCGAGCTGTACGCCGAGCCGAGAGGCACGGTGGGCGGCGACCCCGACGACGCCCTCGAGGGCTGCGTCGCCGACGAGGTCGGCCGGAGCCTGTTCGTGGGTGAGCAGGACTGGCACATCTGGCGCTACGGCGCCGAGCCCACCGACCCCACCGGCACCGCCGACCGGGTGAAGGTGGACAGCGACCAGAGCGAGGGTGGCCACTTCGTGCGTGACGTCGAGGGCCTGACGCTGGTCAACGGGCCCGACGGCGAGGGCTACCTGATCGCCTCGTCCCAGGGTGACTACACCTACACCGTCTACCGCAGCACCGCCCCCTACGACTTCATCCGCAAGGTGAAGGTCGTGGGCAGCGCCACCTCCGACGGCTGCGAGCGGACCGACGGGATCGACGCCGTGGCCGCCAACCTCGGCCCTGCCTTCCCCCAAGGCATCTTCGTGTGCCAGGACAACACCAACAAGGACCCGGCGCCGGGCAACATGAACTTCAACTTCGTGCGCCTCGAGACGATGGTTCCGCTCGGTTCGCCGCCTCCGCCTCCGCCGCCCCCGCCCCCGCCGCCCGACCCGGACCCCGACCCGGACCCGGACCCCCAGCCCCAGCCGCAGCCGGAGCCGCAGCCGCAACCCCAGCCGCAGGCTCCCGTCAGCCCGGCGTCGGGCTACTGGATGCTCGGTTCCCGGGGGAAGGTCTTCGCCTTCGGGGACGCCCGCCCCCACGGTGAGCCCGCCATCACCCCGCCGGCGAGGGCCGTCGACCTCGAGCCAACTCCGAGTGGCCACGGCTACTGGGTGATCGACGACCGGGGCACGGTCTTCGCCCATGGCGACGCCGTGCACCGCGGGTCGCAGCCGGCGGCCCGCCTGCGGGCGGGTGAATCCGTGACCAGTCTCTCCGCCACCCGCACCGGCGGGGGCTACTGGGTCTTCACCACCCTGGGCCGGGCCTTCGCCTTCGGCGACGCCGTCCACCTCGGGGACATGGGCGGCACCCGCCTCAACGGCCCGGTGCTCGACTCCATCACCACTCCCTCGGGGCAGGGCTACTTCATGGTGGCCTCCGACGGCGGCATCTTCTCCTTCGGCGACGCCCGCTTCTTCGGGTCGATGGGCGGGGTACGGCTCAACAAGCCCGTTCAATCCCTCGTCCCCGACCCCGACGGCGCGGGCTACTGGCTGGTCGCCTCCGACGGCGGCGTGTTCGCCTTCGGGGCCGGCTTCCGCGGCTCGATGGGCGACAAGACCCTCAACCGGCCGGTCACGGGCATGGTGCCCTTCGGCAACGGCTACCTGATGGTCGCCGAGGACGGCGGCATCTTCAACTTCTCCGACCTGCCCTTCTCCGGCTCGCTGGGCGCCAACCCGCCGGCCGACCCCATCACCTCGGTGGCCGCTCTGGGCTAGCCCGCCGGGGCTCCATCGTCAGGTTGCGCCTACCATTTGGGCGTGAGGGGGGATGGGGGCAGCGGGACCGCCACGGTCCTGTTCACGGACCTGGTCGGTTCGACGCGCCTGCTGACCCAGCTCGGAGAAGACGGATTCGACGAGTTCCGCCGGCGGCACTTCGGTCTGCTCCGCTTCGCACTCGCCCAGCACGACGGCGACGAGGTCAAGACGCTGGGGGACGGCATGCTGGCCGTGTTCAGCTCGGCGTCGGCCGCCGTCGAGTGCGCGGTGGCCATGCAGCAGGCCGTCCACCGCCAGGACCGCACCCCCGACGACCCGCCCGCCGTCCGGATCGGGCTGGCCCTGGGCGACGTGACCTTCGAGGAGGGCGACGTCTTCGGTGGTCCGGTGGTCGAGGCCGCCCGGCTGGTGGACCTCGCCGGCGGCGGTCAGATCCTGGCCACGGCCGTCGTCCGGTTGGCGGCCGGTCGTTCCGACGCCACGTTCCAGGACCGGGGCCCGATGGAGCTGAAGGGCCGGCCCGAGCCCGTCGCCGCCTGCGAGGTGGCCTGGGCCCCACTGGCCGCCCCCGTCATCCCCCTGCCGCCGCTGCTCGTCGGGATGATCCACGTGTTCGTGGGCCGGGAACGGGAACTGGCCCAGCTCACCCAGACATGGAAGGAAGTGACGGCCGGAGAGCGGCGCGTCACGTTCCTGGCCGGAGAGCCGGGTGTGGGCAAGACCCGTCTGGCGGCCCAGCTGGCCCGGACGATCCACGGCGAGAACGTCACCGTCCTGGCCGGGGCGTGCGGCGAGGACCTCGGCGTCCCCTACCAGCCCTTCGTCGAAGCTCTCCGGCACCTGATCGACCACACCGAGGCGAGCGAGCTGCCCGGCTGGCTCGGGCGCTATCCGGGCGAGCTCGTCCGCCTGGTGCCCGAGGTGGCGCAACGGCTGCCGGGGCTGCCCGAGCCCATGACCTCCGACCCCGAGACGGAGCGCTACCGGCTCTTCGACGCCGTGGCCAGCTGGCTGGCCGACGCCTCCCGGCGGCACCCCCTCCTCCTCGTCCTCGACGACCTGCAATGGGCCGCCAAGCCGACGCTCCTCCTGCTCCGCCACATCGCCCGCTCGGCCGAGCCCATGCGGGTCCTGATGCTGGGCACCTACCGCGACACCGAGACCGGCAGAAACCACCCGCTGAGCGGGACCCTGGCCGACCTGCGCCGGATCGGTTCCTTCGAGCGCCTGTCCCTGGTGGGCTTCGACCGGGCCGGGGTGCTGGCCTTCATGGAGCAGGCCGCCGGCCACGCCTTGGAGGACGAGCCGGCCCTGAACCTGGCCGCCGCCATCCACGAGGAGACCGAGGGCAACCCCTTCTTCGTGGTCGAGGTGCTGCGCCACTTGGCCGAGACGGGCGGCATCGAACGCCGCGACGGCCGCTGGGGCACCAGCCTGCCGGTGGAGGACCTGGGGATCCCCGAGGGCGTCCGGGACGTCGTCGGCCGCCGGCTCTCCCGCCTGGCGGCCGAGACCAACCGTGTCCTGGCTCTGGCCGCCGTCACCGGATTGGAGTTCGACCTGGCCGTCCTCGGCCATGCCGCCGGCCTCGACGAGGACGGGCTGGCGGCGGTGGTGGACGAGGCGGTGGCGGCCCGCCTGCTGAGCGAGGTGCCGGGTGTGGGAGCCAGGTACCGCTTCTCGCACGCCCTGGTCCGCGACACGCTCTACGGGGAGCTCTCCGCCGCCCGGCGCATCACCCTCCACCGGCGGGTGGCCGAAGCCACCGAATCCGTCTACAGGGGCCGGATCGACGACCACCTGCCCGCCCTGGCCCACCACTTCTCCCGGGCCGCGGCGCCGAGCGACGAGACGCTCAAGGGCATCGACTACGCCACCCGGGCCGGCGACCACGCCCTGGCCCAGCTGGCCCACGACGAGGCCGTCACCTACTACCGCCAGGCCATCGATCTCCAGGCGATCACCCGGGCACCGCTCGACGAGGCCCGCCGGCTGGAGCTGCTCATCGCCCTGGGCGAGGCCCAGCGCCGGGCCGGCGATCCCGGCCATCGGGAGACCCTGCTCGAGGCCACCGCGCTCGCCCAACGGCGCCAGGACGTGCCGAGGCTGACCCGGGCGACGCTGGCCAACACCCGTGGGATCCTGCCCACCGTCCTCGGGATGGTCGACGCCGAGCGGGTGAAGGGGCTGGAGGCGGCCATCGCGGCGGTGGGAGACCACGACCCCGGCTCCCGGGCCCGCCTGCTGGCCACTCTGGGGGTGGAGCTGGTCTTCACCGGCGACTGGCGCCGCTGCCTGGCCCTGAGCGACGAGGCGCTCGGACTCGCCCGCGCCCAGCCCGACCCCCACACCCTGGCCCGGGTCCTGCTCGCCCGCTACTTCCCCACCTGTGTTCCCGACCTGCTGCCCGAGCGGATGACGAACACCGCCGAGCTCGTCGAGGTGGCCCGCGCCGTCGCCGACCCGGCCCTCACCGCCGAGGCGGAGCTGCTTCGGGGGCGGGTGGCCCTGGAAGCGGGCGACGTGGACACCGCCGACCGCTGCCTCCAGACCGCCGACCAGCTGGCCGCCGGCCTGGGTCAGCCCGCCCTGCGCTGGCGCGTGGCCTACGTCCGTGCCTCCCGGGCCCAGATCGGCGGCCGGCTCGCCGAGGCCGAGCAGCTGTTCTTGGGGAGCCGGGAGCTGGGCCAGCTGGGAGGGCAGGCCGACGCCGAATGGGTCTTCAGCCAGGAGTTCGGCATGCTCCGCGTCGAGCAGGGCGTCTTCGACGAGGAGACGATCACCCTGATGGAAGCCGGCCAGCGCCTGGTCCCGGTGACCTGGAACCGGTCGCTGTGGGCGGTGGGCGCCTGTGCCCTGGGCCGGAACCGCGAAGCCCAGGCCGCCCTCGACGGGCTCGTCTCCTCCCCGCTCCCCTTCGACGTCTACTGGCTGGTGTCGATGACCCAGTGGGCGTCCGTGTCCGCCCACCTCGGCGACACGGTCGCCGCCGAGCGCATCGAAACCGCACTCCGGCCCTATGCCGGCCACGCCGTTCCCTTCTGCGCGGCGCCGACTCCGTGTGTGGCCCATCACCTCGGGTTGCTGGCCGCCACCCTGGGCCACCACGACGAGGCCGAGGATCGCTTCAGCCAGGCCATCGCCATCCACGAGCGGCTCCGGGCACCGCACTGGGTGGCCCACACGCAGCGGGAATGGGCCCGGACGCTCCTCTCCCGGCGGCGGCCGGGCGACGCCGAGCGGGCGCACGAGATGCTGGGGGCGGCCCGCCAGGCCTTCTCGGGCCTCGGGATCACGCCCTGGGCGCAGCGGGTGGACGAAATGCTCGGCCGGCGGCCGCCACCTCGGCCCCGGCTGCCGGGAGGGCTCACCGAACGGGAGGTCGAAGTCCTGCGCCTGGTGGCGGCGGGCAGCTCCAACAAGGCAATCGCCTCCGAGCTCCGGCTGAGCGGCAAGACGGTCGAGCGCCATCTGAGCAACATCTTCACCAAGCTGGGCGTCAGCTCCCGAGCGGCGGCCACGTCCTTCGCCCACCGGGAGGGCCTGGTCTGAGCCGGCCTGTGAGGAAAAACCCCCACGGCGGCGCCGCCTCGGCGCGCGCCGGACGATCTGGGCGTCTGGGGGTTTCCCCCGATGCCGGCGAGCAGACCGTTTCGTACCATTGACCGGTAAGCAGTGGACGGGGGGACCATGCGCCGCTTCGTGATGGCCATCGCGCTCGTGAGCGCACTCGTACCGGTGGGGCTCGAAACCGCCACCCCGGCCGCCGGCGCGCCGGCCGTCGCCGTGACCGTGGAGCCGGTCGCCTTCCCGGTGCAGAACCCGCTGAACGGCGAGGTCGCCACCATCCGAGGCTCCCTCTACCGGCCGGCGGCGGCACCGTCCTGCTCGTCGTCGGTGATGGTCCTGCTCCACGGCACGGCCGGCGGCGCCTTCGTGTGGGACCTCTCCACCCGCCCGCAGTACTCCCCGGCCCGGGCCCTGGCCGCCGCCGGCTACCCGGCGCTCGCCATCGACGAGTTGGGCTACGCCGGCTCCGACCATCCCGACGGCTACACGCTCACCATCCCGTCCCATGCCGCCTTCACCAGCCAGATCGCCGACCAGCTCCGGGCCGGCTCGTACCAGGCGCCTTCCTCGGCCCCGTCCCGCTTCGCCCACGTCGGGCTCGTCGGGCACTCGGCCGGCGCCGAGATCGCCGAGCTGACGGCCGGCAGCTTCGGTGGGATCGACCTGCTCGTCGTTCTCGGCTACACCCACTTCCTCCGGGACGACGTGGGCCGGGTGTTCGTGGCCGAGGAGCAGCCCCGGGCCCTGGAAGACGACTACGTGTACCTCTGGGGCACGCCGGAGCGGGTGCACAAGTACCACCACAACGTCGACTACATCGAGCCCGAGGTCCTGGCCACGGTCGACGGGCTCACCACCCTCACGCCCTCGGGTCTGATCCTGACCATCGGGAGCCAGCTGTCGCGCGACGTCATGGCCACCATCCGCGTCCCGGTGCTCCTGGTCATGAGCGAGGCGGACTACATCTTCCCCATCGAGCACGCCGACAAGGAGCTCGCCCTCTTCGCCGGCACCTCCGACAAGACCATCCAGCGCGTCCCGCTGGCCGGGCACACCTTCTTCCTCGAACCCAACGCCCCGGCAACGAACGCCGAGGTGGTGGACTGGCTCCGCCAGCACCCCACCCAACTCCCCGCCTGCTGAGCCCCGGGCCGTCCATTCCTGGCATGCCGTTTGCGCCAGAAGTGGCAATCGGCGTGCCAAGAACCTAGGGCGCGGGTAGCTAGCGTCAGTGGCGGTGAGTCGGACGACCGAGGCGGTGATCGAGACCCGGCAGCTGACCAAGCGGTTCGGGTCGCTGACCGCGGTGGACAGCCTCGACCTCGAGGTGCGCCGGGGGGAGATCTTCGGCTACCTGGGGCCCAACGGGGCGGGCAAGACGACGACCATCCGCCTCTGCCTCGACTTCCTGCGCCCCACCTCCGGGTCCCTGCGGGTCCTGGACGGGACCGGACGGGACCCGGCCGTCCGCCGGCGCACCGGCTACCTGCCCGGCGATCTGAAGCTCGACCCCCGCTACACGGCGAACGACGTGCTGGAGTTCTACGGCCGCTTGCGAGGCGGGCTCGACCAGGCCCTGGTGGCCGATCTCCTGGAGCGCTTCGACCTCGACCCCACCCGGCCGGCGGGTGAGCTCAGCACCGGCAACCGGCGCAAGATCGGGATCGTCCAGGCCTTCGCCCACCGGCCCGAGCTCCTGATCCTCGACGAGCCCACCTCCGGCCTCGACCCGCTCCTCCAGCACGAGTTCCAGCAGGTCCTCCGCCGGGCGGTGGCGGACGGCGCCACCGTCTTCCTGTCCTCCCACGTCCTCCCCGAGGTCGAGGCCCTGGCCCATCGGGTGGGGATCCTCCGCCAGGGCCGGCTCGTGGCCGTGGCCGGCATCGACGAGCTCCGGGCCCAGGCCCGCCAGCGGATCGACTTCCACGTGACCCCGCCCGCCGACCCTTCCGTCTTCGCCGGGATCCCCGAGGTCGTGTCGGTCGAGGCCGAGGACGGGGCGATCCACGTGGTCGTCGAGGGCAGCGTCGACCGGGTGATCAAGGCGGCGGCCGGTCTCGAGGTGCTCCGGGTCGTGACCCACGACACCGATCTGGAGGACATCTTCCTGCGCTACTACCAGGGCGACCCGGGGTGAGCGCCGTCGTGCTCGCCCGCTACCTGCGCGACAACCGCCGGTCCGCCGGCTGGTGGGCGCTGGGCATGTTCGCCCTGGTCGCCTTCACCGTCGCCTTCTATCCGAGCGTCAAGGACAACGCCAGCTTCGACCAGCTCTTCGAGGACCTGCCCGACGCTGTCCGGGCGCTGGTCGGCGCCCAGGAGGGGATCCCGCTCACCTCGCCCCCTGGCTACCTCCACGGCCGGCTGTTCGCCATCATGGTGCCCCTGCTCCTCGTCACCTTCGGGGTCGGTCACGGCGCCAAGGCGATCGGCGGCAGCGAGGCCGACGGGACGCTGGAGCTGCTCCTGGCCAACCCGGTCACCCGCCGGCGGGTGGTGGCGGAGCGCTTCGCCGCCCTCGTCCTGCTCCTCGTCTCCGTCACCGCCGTGCTCACCGTCTCGCTGGTCGTCCTCAGCCCGGCCGTCGGGCTGCTCCAGGGGGTGCGGATCACCCGGCTCCTCGGCGCGGCCGCCGCCGCCTTCGCCATCGCCCTCCTCCACGGCACCCTGGCCTTCACCGTCGGGTGCGCGGTGGGGCGCCCGGCGCCGGCGGTGGCCGTGGCCACTGCGGCAGCGTCGGCTGGCTACCTCCTCCAGAGCCTGGCCGCCGCCAGCGGCGGGTTCGGATCGGTCGAGGCCCTCTCACCCTGGCACTGGTACCTCGACCGCAACGTGCTGGCCCAGGGATTGGCAGGCGGCGCCGTCGCCGCCCCGGTCGTGCTCGCCGGGCTCCTGTTCGCCGCCGGCGCCTGGCGCTTCGGGCGCCGCGACCTGCGCTGAAGGGCCTACCTC
>JBOGFE010000028.1:0-4265 GCA_050741935.1 Acidimicrobiia bacterium
CCCCCGGCCCGCCCCGGTCGGTGGCGGCCGTCGCCGCCGGCGCCGGCCGGGCTCTGACCGCCCGGAGCCGCACCCGGGCCTGGTTCGCCGACCTCGACGCCCCCTGACCAAGCCGGTCCCCCGCGCCGCTTCCGGCGTTCCTCTGCCACACCTGTCGTTGCGCAGGAACGCCAGAGTCCGGCGCCGGTCCCCTGCGCCGCTTCCGGGGTTCCTCGGCCACACCTGTCGTTGCGCAGGAACGCCAAAAATCGGATGGTACGGGCCCTGGCCGGGTGGTGAAGGGCTGTGATAGGCAGGCGGGCCCAGGGAGACGGACGGGAGCACATGTGACTGCGCTCGCGGGGATCGTCACCAACTCGGCGTCCGGGCGGGACATCCGCCGTCTCGTCACCCGGGCGTCGGTGTTCCCCAACGCCGAGAAGTCGGCCATGGTCCAACGCACCCTGGCCGCCCTCGGCGCCGTCGGCGTGGAGCGGGTGCTGGCCATGACCGACCTGGGCGGCATCGCCGCCGGCGTCCTGCGGGCCCAGGAGCGGCGTCACCCCGAGACCGCCCGGTGGCCGGAAGTGGAGTTCCTGGACCTGCCCCTCACCGGGACCGCCCTGGACACCACCGCCGCGGTCACGGCCATGGTCGAGCGGGGGGTGGGCGCCATCGTGGTGCTGGGCGGCGACGGCACCAACCGGGTGGTGGCCGGCGCCTGCGGGGACGTGCCCATCGTGTCGCTGTCCACCGGCACCAACAACGTCTTCCCCGAGATGCGGGAGGCGACGGTGGCCGGCCTCGCCGCCGGCCTCGTCGCCGCCGGCCGGGTGCAGGCCGATGAGGTGTGCCGGCGCAACAAGGTGCTCATCGTCGAAGGTCTCGCCGCCACCACCCCCCGTCCCGCGTTAACGAAACCCGGTTCTGAGCCGGGTTTGGCTCACGCGCAACCCGAAGACCCCCGTCCCGCGTTAACGAAAAGCACCTCAGCGGTGCATTTGGCTAACGCGCAACGGGGGGTGGGGAAGGCGGGGGGGCGGCGGGAGCTGGCGCTGGTGGACGTGTGTGCCACCACGCATGCCGCCGTGGCCGCCCGGGCGGTGTGGGACGCCGCCAGCCTGCGGGCCCTCTACGTCACCTTCGCCGAGCCCGACGCCATCGGCCTGTCGGCCATCGCCGGGCTGGTCCACCCCGTCGGGCGGGACGAGCCCATCGGCCTGGCCCTGGATCTGGTCCCCGCCGCCGAGGCCCGGATGCGGGTCCGGGCGCCCATCGGCCCCGGCCTCGTGGTCGACGTCGGCGTCGACGCCGTCACCCCCATGGCGCCGGGGGAGGCCTGGCCGCTGCCGGCCGGCGCCGGCACCATCGCCCTCGACGGCGAGCGGGAGATCGAGCCCAACGGCGCCCGGCCGACCGTCCGGCTGGATCTCGACGGGCCCCGCACCATCGACGTCCGCCGCACCCTGGCCCTGGCGGCCCGGGCCGGACTGCTCCGCGACGGAGCCGCCCTGGCGGCACCACCGATCACCTGAGGCGAAGACCAGCAGTACGCGAACAAGCCCCACGACCACAGCGGACATGAGGAGGAGGAGTCTTGGCTGCGCAACTGACCAAGGACCGGCTGCTCGAGGCCTATCGGACCATGAGGACGATCCGGGAGTTCGAGGACCGGATCCACACCGAGTTCGCCACCGGCACCATCCCCGGCTTCGTGCACCTCTACGCCGGCGAGGAGGCGTCGGCCACCGGCGTGTGCCTGCACCTGGGGACCGAGGACCGCATCGGCAGCACCCACCGGGGCCACGGGCACTGCATCGCCAAGGGCGTCGACGTCATGGGCATGATGGCCGAGATCTACGGCAAGGTCACCGGTTCGTGCCGGGGCAAGGGCGGGTCCATGCACATCGCCGACCTGAGCCTCGGGATGATGGGCGCCAACGGCATCGTGGGCGGCGGCCCGCCGCTCATCTGCGGGGCCGCGCTCGCAGCCAAGCACCGGGGCCAGGGCGGGGTCGGGGTGGCCTTCTTCGGCGACGGCGCCTCCAACCAGGGCACCACCCTGGAGGCCCTCAACCTGGCCACGGTGTGGAACCTGCCTGCCGTCTTCGTGGCCGAGAACAACGGCTACGCCGAGTCGACGTCCCCCAAGTGGTCGGTGGCGGGCGAGAGCATCGGCGACCGGGCGTCGGCCTTCGGCATGCCGGGTGCCACGGTGGACGGCTTCGACTTCTTCGCCGTCCACGAGGCGGCCGGCGAGGCCATCGACCGGGCCCGCCAGGGCGGCGGCCCGTCCCTCATCGAGGTCAAGTTCATGCGCTACTACGGCCACTTCGAGGGCGACGGCCAGACCTACCGGGGCGAGAACGAGGTGGCCCGCATCAAGGAGGAGAAGGACGTCCTCAAGCACTTCCGGGAGCGGGTGACGTCGTCGATGGGCGTCAGCGGCGACGAGCTCGACCTCGTCGACAAGGAGGTCCTCGCCCTCATCGACTCGGCGGTGGAGGCGGCCCAGTCCGCCCCCCTCCCCGGAGCCGACGACCTGCTCACCGACGTCTACGTCTCCTACTGAGAGGGAGGGCTGAGAACGATGGCACGACAGATCACCTACCGGCAGGCCATCAACGAGGCGCTCCGCCAGGAGATGGAGCGCGACGAGACCGTCATCGTCATGGGCGAGGACAACGTGGGCGGCCAGGGCACCGAGGGCGAGCGCGACGCCTGGGGCGGCGTGCTCGGCGTCACCAAGGGCCTCTACGCCGACTTCGGCGACCGGGTGATGGACACCCCCATCACCGAGTCGGCCTTCATCGGCGCCGCCGTGGGCGCCGCCGCCTGCGGGATGCGGCCGGTGGCCGAGCTCATGTTCATCGACTTCATGGGCGTGTGCTTCGACCAGATCTTCAACCAGGCGGCCAAGTTCCGGTACATGTTCGGGGGCAAGGCCGTCACCCCGGTCGTCGTCCGCACCATGATCGGGGCCGGCTTCCGGGCCGCCGCCCAGCACAGCCAGTGCCTGTACCCGATCTTCACCCACATCCCCGGGCTCAAGGTCGTCATCCCGTCGACCCCGTACGAGGCCAAGGGGCTCCTCATCGCCTCCATCCGCGACGACGACCCGGTGATCTTCTGCGAGCACAAGATGCTCTACGACATGACCGGCGACGTCCCCGAGGAGAGCTACACCATCCCCTTCGGGGAGGCCAACGTGATCCGCGACGGCGACGACGTCACCCTGGTGGCCGTCGGCCGGATGGTCCACATGGCCAGCGAGGCGGCCGAGGAGCTGTCCGGGGCGGGCGTGGAGTGTGACGTCATCGACCTGCGCACCACCAGCCCCCTCGACTCCGAGACCATCCTCGAGTCGGTGGAGCGCACCGGGCGCCTGGTCGTGGTCGACGAGGCCAGCCCCCGCTGCGGACTGGCCGCCGACATCTCCGGCCTGGTGGCCCAGGAGGCGTTCGGGTGGCTGCGGGCCCCCATCCAGATGGTGACCCCGCCGCACACGCCGGTGCCGTTCTCCGGCGCCCTGGAAGACCTCTACATCCCCGACGCCCAGAAGGTGCAGGGCGCCGTCAAGACGGTCATGGACTACGAGAGATGAGCGAGATCCACAAGTTGACCATGCCCAAGTGGGGCCTCTCCATGAGCGAGGGCAAGGTCGAGGCGTGGCTGGTGGACGAGGGGGACGAGATCGAGCCGGGGATGGAGGTGGCCGACGTCGACACCGGCAAGATCTCGGGTTCGGTCGAGGTCCCGCCCGGGATGAGCGGCATCCTGCGCCGCCAGGTGGCGGCGGCCAACGAGGTGCTGCCCGTCGGCGCCCTGCTGGCCGTGATCGCTCCGGCGGAGGTGGCGGATGCGGAGATCGAAGCCCTGATCGCCGAGTTCCAGGCCACCTTCGTCCCCGAAGCGGCCGAGGAGGAGGGTCCGGCCCGCCAGGACGTCGACGTGGGCGGGACCCGGGTCCGTTACGTGCGGGTCGGCGACGGCGAGCAGGCCGTCGTCGCCCTGCACGGCTTCGGCGGCGACAAGGACACCTGGCTGTTCAACCTCGACGCCCTGGCCGAGGGCCGGTCGGTCTACGCCCTCGACCTGCCCGGGCACGGCGAATCGGACAAGGCGGTGGCCGACGGCACCGTCGCCGGCCTGGCCGCCACCGTGGCCGGGTTCCTCGACGCCGTGGGCCTCGACCGGGTCGACCTGGTCGGGCACTCCATGGGCGCGGCGGTGGCCATGGCGGTGGCGGCGGCCGCCCCCGACCGGGTGCGGTCCCTGACGCTGCT
>JBOGFE010000029.1:0-13174 GCA_050741935.1 Acidimicrobiia bacterium
GTCGCCGACGATGGGCATCGACCGCGACGGGCAACGCCGCAAGAGCACGCGCCACACCAGCGGGGACAGCTCGTGGGCTTCGTCCACGATGACGTGGCCGAAGGCCCACGTCCGGTCGGCCCGGGCCCGCACCGACAGTGGCTCGGGGCCCTGCTCCCCGGCGTAGCGGGCGGCCATGGCCTCGGCGTCGACCGGGAAACCGAGGTCGAGCCCGGCCAGCACCCGGCGGGCGTACGCCTCCTGGGCGCCCCGGCCCCGCCGGCGCCGGCCGGTGACCGGCGTACCCAGGATCTCGGCCGCCTCGTCCAGGAGGGCCACGTCCTCCACCGACCAGTCGACCTCGGCGGCGTTGGCCCGGCGGGGCCGGCCCAGCGCCTCGCGCTCGGCCCCGCTGAGGCCGGGGGCGGCCGAGCGCAACAGGGCGGGGAAGCCGAAGAGATCGTTGAGCAGCTCCTGGGGGCTGAGCAGGGGCCACAGGCGCTCCATGACCTCTTTGAGGGCGCGGGTGCGGCGCAGCTCGAAGCGGCGCGACGGATCTTCGAGCTGGGAGGCGAGGGCGTCGAGGACGAGGCGCTCCACCACCTCCCGGGCCCGGTTGTGGGGCCGGCGGCTGCGGCGGGCGGCGGCGCGGATGTTGCGGGCGGTCCGGATGTCGAGGCGCAGCCGCTCGCCCTCGAAGTCGACCGTGAGCTCCTGGCGGGGGAGGCGCTGGCGGTCGGCCACGGCCTTGCGCAGGACATCCACCATGCGCAGGTCGCCCTTCACCCGGGCCACCGCGGTGCGGTCGGCCCGGCGGGTGCTCACCCCGGGGAAGACCTCCCCGGGGGTGAGGAGGAGGGCGCCGGTCTCGCCCAGGGAGGGCAGGACCTGTTCGATGTAGCGCAGGAAGACGCCGTTGGGTCCCACGATGAGCACGCCGCTGCCGGCCAGCTGCCGGCGGTGGGTGTAGAGGAGGTAGGCGGCCCGGTGCAGCGCCACCGCCGTCTTCCCCGTCCCCGGGCCGCCCTGGACCACCAGCGCCCCGGCCAGGTCGGAGCGGATGATCCGGTCCTGGTCGGCCTGGATGGTGGCCACGATGTCGCCCATCCGCCCGGTGCGCTCCCGGCCGAGAGCGGCCAGCAGGGCGGCGTCGCCCTGGAGCCCGGCCCGGTCGGCATCGGAGAGGGAGTCGAGGTCGAAGACCTCGTCGTCGAGGCTGATCACCTCGCGACCCCGGGTCAGGAGGTGCCGGCGGCGGATCACCCCCTGGGGGTCGCCGGCCGTCGCCTGGTAGAAGGGCTGGGCCGCCGGCGCCCGCCAGTCCACGAGCAGCGGCTCGTGGTGGTCGTCGGCCAGGGCCAGGCGCCCGACATGGAACCGGCCGCCCCCGACCAGGTCGAGCCGGCCGAAGCACAGCGGCAGGTCGCCGATGCTCATGCCCGCCAGCCGCTTCTCGAACGACACCGCCAGCGCATCCCGCTCGTTCTTCCATTGCGGCGTACCGGCCGCCGACGACCCGTAGACCGACGACAGGTGCTGCGAGGTCCGGGCCCGGTGCTCGTCGAGGAGGTCGTAGAGCCCGGCCACGTAGCGGCGCTCGGATTCGAGCTCCTCGAGGCGGGCGCGGGTGGCGTCGTCCGTGTCCGAGCCCCCCTCAGGCCCCGGCCAGGAAGCGGGCCAGGGCCGAATGGCAGGCGTCGAGCGAGGCTCGGGTGACATGCTCGCCGGCGGTGTGGGACACCTCGGGGTCACCGGGACCGAAGTTGACCGCCGGCACCCCGTGGGCACTGAAGCGGGCGACGTCGGTCCAGCCCAGCTTGGGCCGGACGGGCGCCCGGACCCGGCCGGCGAACTCCGCCACCAGCGGGTCGGACAGGTTGGGGTGGGCGGCGGGCGACACCGAGGTCGTCGTCACCTCGTCGGCTCCCGCCAGGAGGTCGCGCACCTCGGCCTCGGCCTCCTCCAGGCTGAGGCTGGGGGCGAAGCGGCGGTTGACCGAGATGGTGCAGCGGTCGGGCACCACGTTGCCCGCCACCCCGCCCTGCATGTCGACCACCTGGAGGGCCTGACGGAAGCGGAGCCCGTCCACCTCGATCTCCTCGGGCTGGTGGGCGGCCAGGCGGGAGAGCACCGGGGCGGCCCGGTGGACGGCGTTGACGCCCCGCCAGGGCCGGGCGGTGTGGGCCCGCTCGCCGGCGAAGGTGGCCTCCAGGCGGATGGACCCCTGGCATCCGGCCTCGAGCCAGTTGTCGGTCGGTTCGAGGAGGACGGCGAAGTCGCCCGCCACCAGATCGGGGCGGACCTCGAAGAGGTGGCGCAGTCCGTTGTACTCGTCGGCGATCTCCTCGCTCTCGTAGAACACGAAGGTCACGTCGAAGCGGGCGCCGGCGGCCACCTCCTCGGCCAGGCGCAGGAGAACGGCCAGGCCGCCCTTCATGTCGGCGGCCCCGAGGCCGTAGAGGACGTCGCCGTCGATCTTGGGGACCTCGTTGCCGTTGGCCGGCACGGTGTCGAGATGCCCGGCCAGCACCACCCGGCGCTCCCGCCCGGCCCGGGTGCGGGCCACCACGTTGGCACCGACCCGCTCGACCTCCAGGTCCCCGAGGCGCAGCCGGGCGTCGACCGCCGCGGCCAGGTCCTCCTCGTGCCCGCTGACCGAGGGCACGGCGCACAGAGCGGCGGTCAGGCCGAGCAGATCGGCGGCCGGAGCGGACAGCTCAACCACCGTTTGACCGTCCGGGTACCAATGCCGCCCAGGCGCGGCGGCTGGGGCAGGGGCCCCCGGCCGCAACGCGATGAGCCGCCAGGCGAAGAGCCATGGTCATGGCGCGAGACCGTGCTCCCGCAGGATGGCGTTGAGGGCCAGCTTGTCGTGCTCCTCGCCCTCGGCCAGGGTGCGCAGCACGAGCACGCAGGCCAGGCCGAACTCGCCACCGGGGAACGCCTTGGGCCGGGTGGCGGGAACGGCCACCGCCCGCTCGGGGACCTCGCCCCGGGCCAGCTCCTCGCCGGTGGCGGCGTCGATCACGGGGGTGGAGGAGGTGAGCACGACGCCGGCGCCCAGCTTGGCGCCCCGCCGCACCCGGGCCCCTTCCACCACGATCGCCCTCGAGCCCACGAACACCTCGTCCTCGACGATCACCGGGGCCGCCTGGGGCGGCTCCAGCACCCCGCCGATCCCAACGCCCCCGGAGAGGTGGACGCCCCGTCCGATCTGAGCGCAGGAGCCCACCGTCGCCCAGGTGTCGACCAGCGTCCCCTCACCGACATGGGCGCCGATGTTGACGTAGGACGGCATGAGGGTGACCCCGGGGGCCAGGTACGAGCCCCAGCGGGCGGAGGCGCCCGGGACCACCCGGACCCGGGCGGCGGCGTAGCCCCGCTTCAAGGGGATGCGGTCGCAGTACTCGAAGGGCCCGAGCTCGACGGTCTCCAGGCCGCGGGTCCGGAAGCAGAGCAGGATGGCCAGCTTCAGCCACTCGTGGACGACCACCCGACCGTCGACCACTTCGGCCACCCGGGCCGCCCCGGAGTCGAGGAGGCCGATCGCCTCGGCGACCAGGTCGGGCACCTCGGGGGCGAGCCCCCCCGGATCGTCCTTCGCTTCCCAGGCGGCGGTGATCTGCTTGGCCAGGTCGTCGTGGGTCATGGGGCCGCTCGCTTCGACGGAATCCCCCGCACCCCGGCGCGGCGCTTGACCTCGCCGGCCAGGCGGTCGAAGGCCAGCTGCAGGCGATCGAGGGGATGGACGAGGGCGATGCGGACGTAGGGCGCGCCCTGGGCCCCGTAGAGGTCCCCGGGAGCCACCAGCGTGCCGGTGGCGGCCAGGCGGGCGGCGGTGGCCCAGCCGTCCTCGTCGTCGCTCCTGGAACGGGCCCACAGGTAGAAGGTGCCGGGACCGCCGGCCTCCTCCAGACCGGCCTGGCGCAGCCGGGACCGGGCGTAGGCCCGGCGCTCGCCGTAGATCAGCTGCTGCAGCTCGACATGGTCGTCGTCGGCCCAGGCCACGGCGCCGGCGGCCTGCACCGGCCCCGGCATCATGGACCCGGCGTGGGTGCGGACCTGGCCGACGTAGCCGACGAGGTCGCCGTCGCCGGCCAGGAACCCGCAGCGGTAGCCGGCCATGTTGGAGCGCTTGGACAGGGAGTGCACCACCAGCACCCCCTCGGCCCCGGCGGAGAGCGCGGTGGCGCCCCGTGTCGGCCGGCCGAAGGCGTTGTAGGTGAACTCCACGTAGCACTCGTCGCTGGCCACGATGATCCCGTGGCGCCGGGCCCACTCGACGGTGGCGGCCAGCTCGGCGCCCGAGGCGGCCGAGCCGGTGGGGTTGCCCGGCTCGTTCAACCACAGGAGCAGTGTCCGGGCGGCGTCCTCGCCGGAGACCGCCTCCAGGTCGAGATGCCAGTCCTTGGTCAGGGGGACGGGCACGGCCCGCAGGCCGGCCAGGGTGGCTCCCATCTCGTAGCTCGGATAGGAGACCGCCGGATAGAGCACGGTGTCCCGGGAGCGGTCCCGCAGGGCCAGCACGTGGGGCAGGGACGTGACCAGCTCCTTGGTGCCGGTGCAGGCGACGACGTGGGTGGGATCGACGCTGACCCCGAGGCGGCGCTCCATCCATCCCGCCGCCGCTTCCCGCAGGGCGGGGGAACCCACCGCCGAGGGGTATCCGGCCCACCGGGGGGCGGCGTCGGCCAGGGCGGCGACCACCGCCGGCGGGACCGGGTCGCAGGGCGTGCCCACCGACAGGTCGACGAGCCCGCCTTCGGCCTCGGCGGCCTGACGCTTCAGATCGTCGAGGCGGGCGTAGGGATAGGGAGGCGGAACGAAGCCGCCCGCGTTCCGGGGTGTCCCCGGTGTGTCATCCGTAAACATGGAACTGAAAAGCCTAGGCCAAGTACTCGGCGAACCGCTCCAGGCCCTGGCGGGGCAGTCGGGCCCGGATGCGGCTGCCGGACTCGTCGTGGACCTCGACGAGGACCTCGCCCTCCCGGTGGAGGGCGGCGATCACGTCGCCCCGGTCGTAGGGGACGGTCAGCTCCACCACGGCGTTGAGCGCCCGCAGGCGCCCGCCCAGGGTCTCGAGGAGCTTGTCGGTCCCCTCCCCGGAGACGGCCGAGACGGCCACCGCGGCGTTGTCCTCCACCAGGTCGGCGACCGCTTCGGGGTCGGCCACGTCGATCTTGTTGACCACCATGAGCTCGGGGATGTCGCCGGCGTCGATCTCGGCCAGCACGGCCCGCACGGCGCCGATCTGGCGGCCGGGGTCGGCAACCGAGGCGTCGACCACGTGCAGGACCATGTCGGCGTCGCGCACCTCCTCCAGGGTGGACCGGAACGACTCCACCAGCTGGTGGGGCAGCTTGCGCACGAAGCCAACGGTGTCGGAGACGAGGATGGTCTCCCCGCCGGGCATGGCCAGACGGCGCACGGTGGAGTCGAGGGTGGAGAACAGCCGGTCCTCGACCAGGACGCCGGCGCCGGTCAGATGGTTGAGGAGCGTCGACTTCCCGGCGTTGGTGTATCCCACCAGCGCCACCTGGGGGTGCTCGGCCTTGCGGCGGGCCTTGCGCTGGGTGGTGCGGTTCTTGGCCACCTCGGCCAGCTCCCGCTCCAGCTTGGCGATGCGGGACAGGATGCGGCGCCGGTCGACCTCGAGCTTGGTCTCGCCCGGCCCCCGCTTGGCCCCGATGCCGCCCTCCTGGCGGCTCATCTGCACACCCCGGCCCCGCAGCCGGGGGAGGCGGTAGCGGAGCTGGGCCAGCTCCACCTGGAGCATGCCGGCCCGGCTGTGGGCGTGCTGGGCGAAGATGTCGAGGATCACCGCCTCCCGGTCGACGACGTCGCGTTTGAAGAGCTTCTCCAGGTTGCGCTGCTGGGCGGGCGAGAGGCCGACGTCGAAGACGACCACATCGATGTCGAGGACCTCGGCCAGCTCGGCCAGCTCGTTCGCCTTGCCCTTGCCGATGTACGTGGCGGGATCGGGGGTGTCGCGCCGCTGGGCGGCCCGCTCGACCGGGTCGGCCCCGGCGGTGTCGGTGAGCAGGGCGAGCTCGTCGAGGGACGCCTCGGCCGCCTCGGGCGAGTCCCCGTCCACGCCCACCAGCAAAGCGCGCTGGCGGACGACCCCGAGATCGGTCTCGGTGGCGGTGAGCCGGCGGCGCTGGCGTCCGGAGCGTGGAGTCACCCGCCCTCCCCGTCCGCGGCCGGGGCGCTCCCCACCTCGAAGGTCTCGAGGTCGAAGTCGACGTCGAAGACGTGGACCACGGGGCCGCCGAGGCGCACCGTGTCGCCCACCTCCACGCTCAGCTCGCCGCCGGGCACGGACACCACCGAGCGGGCCGGGACCAGGCCCCGGCGATGGGCCACGGCCGCCGCCGCGCACGCTCCCGAGCCACAGGAGGCGGTCTCCCCCACCCCCCGCTCCCAGACCCGCATCTGCAGGCCGCCGGCCCGGGCAGCAACCATCTCGACGTTGGTGCGCCGGGGGAAGCGGACGTCGGTCTCGAGCACGGGGCCGTGACGATCGAGGGGGACGGCGGCGGGGTCGTCGACCAGGACCACGAAGTGGGGGTTGCCGGCGCCGGCCGCGTCACCCCGGTAGACGACGCCGTCCACCACCGCTTCGAGGTCGAAGGCGTCCGGGGCGTCGAGGGGGATCTCGGCCGGGGTGAAGGTCACCGCGCCCATGTCCACCTCGGCGAAGACGACCTCGCCCCTCGGGGCGCGCCGCACGGTGATGTCCCGCCGGCCGGCGGCGGTGTCGACCACCAGGGTGCCGTCCGCCCCCAGGCCCCGGGCCACCGCCACCCGGGCCAGGCAGCGCAGCCCGTTGCCGCTGATCTCCGCCGTGCCCCCGTCGGCGTTGGTGAGCTCCATGGCGCAGTCGGCGCCGCCGGCGCCGGGCAGGATCCGGATGAACCCGTCGGCCCCGATCCCCCGGCGGCGGTCGCAGAGGGCGGCGAGGGTGGCCGGCGACAGGCGCGACCCACCGGCGGGGCCGAAGGCGGCCTCGAGGTCGGCCAGCACCAGGAAGTCGTTGGCGGTGGCGTGGAGCTTCGAGAGACGGAGTGTCGTCATGACTTCGTCCACGTTGCCAGAAGGGCGGGGAGGACGGCGAGGGGATTCTCGGTCGTGCCCAGCCACCGGATGCGGGGGTCACGCCGGAACCACATGCGCTGGCGCCGGGCCAGGGCCCGCGTGCGGTCGGCGGCCCGGGACAGCGCCGCCTCCAGCGTGCCGATGCCCTCCAGGTGGTCGCAGACCTCCTTGTAGCCGATGGCCTGGCGGGCGGTCCGGGACAGCCCGCCGGGGGCGCCGGCCAGGCGGCGCACCTCGTCCACCAGCCCGTGGCGTTCCATGTCGGCCACCCGATCGGTGATCCGCCGGGCGGTGACCGGCCGGGGCAACCACACCCCGACACTGTCGACCGACAGGCTGCCCGACCCGGCGAACAACCCCGGCCCGAAGGAGGAGAACGGCCGGCCGGTGGCCAGCGTCACCTCCAGGGCCCGCACCACCCGGCGGCGGTTCCCGGGTTCGATGCGCCCGGCGGCCACCGGGTCGAGCCGGGACAGCTCGGCGAACATCTCGGGGAGCTCCTCGTCGGCGCGGGCGTCGAGGGTCTCGTGCAGGTCGGCGTCGCGCCCCGGCGGCGTGAGCCCGTCGACCACGGCCTGGTAGTAGAGGCCGGTCCCGCCCACCAGCAGGGCCCGCCGCCCGCGGCTCTCGATCCCGGCGATGGCCTCTCCGGCCAGATGCTGGAACCGCCGGACGGAGAAGTCGTCGCCCGGGTCGGCCACGTCGAGGACATGGTGCGGGATGGCGTCCCGTTCCGCGGGGGTGGGCTTGGCCGTACCGATGTCCATGCCCCGGTAGACCTGCATCGAATCGACGGAGACGATCTCCACGTCCCCCAGCTCGGCGGCCACCGCCAGCGCCAGGGCCGACTTGCCCGTGGCCGTGGTCCCGACCAGCGCCAGGTGCGCACGCTCCGAGCTCAAGCGGGCGTGACGGCCAGGGAGGTCCGGACGGCGGGTGACCCCCGCAGGTAGTGGGGGGCGGCGCCCTCGACCCTGACCTTGGTGAAGCTGCCGGCGGGCAGGTCGGCGGCGAAGTGGACGAGCTTGTTCTGGCGGGTGCGGCCGGTGGTGAGGGTCGGGTCCTTCTTGGACGGGCCCTCCACCAGCACCTCCTCCACCCGGCCGATGCGGGCCTCGTGGCGGGCCAGGGCCGAGCGCTCCACCGCCTCGGTGAGGCGGACCATCCGGTCCCGGGTCACTTCGCCCGGGATGAAGTCCTCCGTCCAGGCGGCCGCCTCGGTACCGGGCCGGGGGGAGAAGACGAAGGTGTAGGCGGCGTCGTAGCCGGCCTCCTCCACCACCTCCAGGGTGGCGGCGAAGTCGTCGTCGGACTCCCCCGGGAAGCCCACGATGAGGTCGGTGGTGACAGCCAGGTCGGGGATGGCGGCCCGGGCCGCGGCCAGGCGCTCGAGGTAGCGCGCCGCGGTGTAGCCCCGGTGCATCCGGGCCAGGGTGCGGTCGCTGCCGGCCTGGAGGGGCAGGTGGAGGTGCTCGCACACCGCCTCGCACTCGGCCATGGCGGCGATGGTCTCGGGCCGGAGGTCCTTGGGGTGGGGCGAGGTGAAGCGGACCCGGCGGATCCCGGCGACGCCGTCGACGGCCCGGAGCAGGTCGGCGAAGCGGGGCTTGTACTGGCCGGCGCCGAGGTCCCGGCCGTAGGAGTTCACGTTCTGGCCGAGCAGCGTGATCTCCGAGACCCCGTCGGCGGCCAGCTCCTCCACCTCGCGCACCACGTCGCCCAGCCGGCGGCTCTGCTCCTTGCCCCGCACGGCCGGGACGATGCAGAAGGCGCACGTGTTGTCGCAGCCGATCTGGATGGTGACCCAGGCGGAGTGGGCCACGTCGCGCCGGGCGGGGAGGGCCGAGGGGAAGGCCTCCGCCTCCTCGAGGATCTCCATGACGGGACCCTCGAGCCGGGCGCGGTCGAGCAGGGCCGGCGCCCGGGCCAGGTTGTGCGTACCGAAGACCACGTCGACGTGGCCGGCCCGGGCCTGGATGAGCTCCCGGTCCTTCTGGGCCAGGCAGCCCCCCACCGCGATCTGCAGGTCGGGGTTCGCCGCCTTGAGCGACTTCAGGTGGCCGAGATGGCCGTAGAGCTTGTTGTCGGCGTTCTCCCGCACGCAGCACGTGTTGAGCACGACCACGTCGGCGTCTTCGGGCGTGGTGGTCTCCTCCAGGCCCTCGGCGGCCAGCAGGCCGGCCAGGCGCTGGGAGTCGTGCTCGTTCATCTGGCACCCGAAGGTGCGGATGTAGAAGCGGCGGGTCACGGCCCCAGTGTAGGGACTCGCTCGCACCCGATCGCCGCCTGCGGGTCCCCGACGCGCAGACGCGCCCCGGAGGGCGCGTCGTCGCGATCCGCGTCCGGCCCGGAGGCCGGGGGGCTCAGACTGACAGGCGGGACATGTCGACGGGAACCGTGGCCCCCGGCGACTGGACCTGAACGGGAACCCGGCTGCGGTTCTCCACCGAGAGGCGGATCGCAGTCCGGCCCTCACCGGCGATCTCGACGTCCGCGAACGTCGGGATGCAGACCAGGTCGATTCCCGACGGCGCCACATATCCCCGGGCGATGGCAATGGCCTTGATCGCCTGGTTCAGGGCGCCCGCCCCGATGACCTGTACGTCCACACGGCCCATCTGACGGACTACCCCGGCAAGCGCACCCGCCACCGAGTTGGGGTTCGACCGGGAGGACACCTTGAGGACATCCATGGGCTGTTGCCCTTCCTATGGGGAGCACGAACCGGGCCTTCGCCCGGCTCTTGGACAAAACCTTACTCTCCGTCCGTTGTCCGTCAACCCCTCTCCGTCAATCTTCGAGGCGCTTGCGAACTCCTGCCATAATAGGAGAGTTACCGCATAGTAACACGCACCACCTGACTGTAGAACCCAGCTTTTACGGGCCCTTAACAGTCCTTTCCACGCGTCACGGGAGAAAAACGTGCGAACCACTGTTTCGTGACGCCGTTTGACAAAGTTCGTGATGCGCGGGCCTGGTTCCTGTCCCAGCCGGCCGCTCCCACGCCGGCGAGGTGAATGGACGGCCCCGGGGGCGGGTGGGATCCCCGGGGCCGCCCAGGCCTATGCCTCCGCCACCTCGGCCGGCTCTTCGGCGACTTCCTCCGCGACCACGCCGATACCCGATTTCCGCATGATCTTCTCCGTGATGTCGACCATCAGCTCGGGACTCTCGGCCAGGAACTCCTTGGCTTTCTCCCGCCCCTGCCCCAACTGCTCGCCCTCGTAGGTGTACCAGGCTCCCGACTTCTTCAGGATGCCGAGGTCGACACCCAGGTCGAGGACCGACCCCTCCCGGCTCACGCCTCTGCCGTACATGATGTCGAACTCTGCTTGTTTGAAAGGTGGAGCGCAGTTCGAGACCACGATGTCATTCGCCACGAAGGTGTGGTCCTCGCCCACTTCAATGTCATAGATCGGGCGCCATTCCGGCGGGCTGATGGCCGTGATCCGGTCGTACCAGACGTCCTCACCGAGAACACCCCAGAGAAATTCGCTCTCAAGGGCATCCGCCAGCCGGCTGACACGGTCACGACGGAGCCGACTCGGGCCGAGTAGCTGGGCCAAGCCTCCTCTCGCCGCCACGGAATCCCGCCCGATGAGTTGGGCGACCTCCACCGCGCTCATTCCCAGGCCACGCAGGTAGGCAAGCACCGGTTCGGTCTGGGATGCAGGGAGGTACCCACGCTGTGAGCCCCGGTGTGACCGAAGCGTGGGGTCTCCCAGTTCGGCGACCAGCTTCTGGCCACGTGGACCCCACATCGGGATGCACTGGGAAAAGGCCGTGACGTTGTCGATCCCACTGACCCGCACTTCCCAACAGGGAAGCTTGCCCTGCACCCGACGGCCGTTGATGATGCTTGGACGCTTCGTCGTGGGGTCGTACACCCGAACCGAGCTTCCGATGCCGAATCGCAACAGGAGCCAGTGGGTCTGGTTCGCCAGTTGCTCGGACGTCGTGGTGAAGCCGAGGCGAACCCCCCCGGTCTGTTCGCGGCTGACGTGTCCGTCGCTCTCGAAGAGTCCGAAGACCAGGTTCGAGACGACCCCGGCGCTGACGTCCGGAGTCAGAAGCGCCGCCGGAATCCGCTTGGTCGGAGCACGGTGACCCCAGATTCCGGCCCATTGCGCCAGGGCCAGGACTCCGTTCTTCTCCCCGGACCGATGCGAGAGGCTCGTCTCGATGCCCCGGCGACGAGCCGAACATCCGAGCGATCCCGCAATGGTGATGACGTCCTGCTGGAGCCTCTCCTCGCAGTTGATGAAGGCGATCGGTGTCTTGCCCCCGACATAGCCGTCGCCGATCAGGTATCCGAGGAGCCGGGCGTGCTCAGGCGGGATGGGCTCGGCCTCCCCGAATCCCTGGAACTGCCGGGGCCGTGCCAAGGTGTCGCCAATCTCCAGATGGCCCGCCTCCTGCCACCCCTTCTCCGTGAGAACCCGATGATCCGGCGTCACCCACAGCGACGTTCCATCCCGCAGGTGAAGCCCGATGACCTCCGCCTCTCCCTGGTCGAAGCGCTGGATGATCGGGCGCACGTGGAGCCTGCCGGCCTTGTCCGCCGCCACGACGGCCGCCGCTTCACCTTGCTCGACGATGTCCTCGATCCGATGGGTCGAACCGGTGGAGGGATCGAAGACCGAAGTCCCGGCGGCGACGCACTTGTTCTTCACGACCTTCACCCGGGTCCGGTTGCCGACGACTTCGAGGCCGTCCTTGATGCTCTCGATCCGGCGGATGTCGAGCCGGACCGACGAGTAGAACTTCAGCGCCCGACCGCCGGGGGTGGTTTCCGGACTGTTGTGGACCATGACGCCGTCGACGAAGTAGTTGTGCGTCCCCTCCACCTCGATGTCGAAGCGGTGGGTGCTCCTGGACGGCGGCCGCACACCGATGGCCGTGATGGGCATGGGCACCAGTTCCTGGTGCTGGGGAACGAAGACCGGTGTCACCGAGAAACGGCCCCGGAACCGGGGCAGGAGCTTGTAGTCCATCGACGGGTGCACAAAGGGAGCGATGAGGGCGTGGAGCTTGGCCGTCTCGTCCTTGGAGAAGACGAGCACGGCCTTGCCGCCCCGGGTGCCGAGAGTCGGCTTCAGGTCCCAGGTGTCGGCCAGGTAGGACACCAGGCGGCTCCTCGTCGCCGGGTGCATGGCCTCCACGCAGATCTCGGACCGGCCGCTGCCGTCCCGGGTGCGCTCCTGTACGCCCTTGGCCCGGAGGGTGAAGCCGGCGTCGTCCATGTACCAGATGGCGAGGGAAAGCGGCGTCAGCTGCTTCAGGTAGTCCTCGCTGAAGACCTTCTTGCCGCCGGCATACACCGCCTCCCGCAGGGTGGCGAGCTCCGGCAGTGGGCGCACGTCATAGAAGGTGGCGCCCTTGGCGTTCTGGCTGCGGGAAACGCCCACGTTGGCGAACAAGGAAGCCTTCCAGTCGCCGTAGTCGACCTGACGGACGCCGTGGCCGAACCGATAGCGGGCGCCATGCCCGCTCCGGGTCGGGGACAGGGCGCCGTCGCCCATCAGTCCACCGAGGAGCGCCTCCCACTGGAAGTCGGAGAGGTAGTGGGGCAAGGCCTGAAGGACACGATCCCCTACCGCGAGCTCCTGGGCTTCGCGCCACCCGCCAGGAGTACGGATCTTGTGGTTGGGGGTGCACGAGAACTGCGCCCGACCGTTCCCGCCCGGCTTGGCCACGGTGAACTTGAGGAACCGGTCGGTGCGGCCGTTGTCGAACCAGTCGACCACCTTGCGAGTGACCACCGAGTCGAGGTCCGGGTCGTAGGTCAGGACCTCGACCGGCAGCTTCTGGTTGACGATCTTGCCGATCTTCTCCTGCGTGCCGTCCGCCAGGGTCACCCTGGTGTTGGCGGACATGCACCCGAACATCACCCCGATCTTTTCCCGCAGCTGGTTGATGAAGATGGCGATCGTGTCGGACTTGTTGAGGTTGGCGGTCAGCTTGCGCAGGGCCTGGCTCATGAGCCGGGCCTGGAGGCCGACGTGGGTGTCGCCCATCTCGCCTTCGATCTCGGCCCGGGGGACGAGGGCGGCCACCGAGTCGATGACGATGACGTCGAGGCCGCCCGAGCGGATGA
>JBOGFE010000030.1:0-7844 GCA_050741935.1 Acidimicrobiia bacterium
GGGTCAAGATCATCGACCTCGACCTGGAGCGCCGGCGGATCTCGCTGTCCATCAAGCAGGCCGCCGAGGGCGGCACGGTGGCGGCCGAGTACCAGGACATCTACGGCGAGCACGCCTACGACGAGCACGGCAACTACATCGGGCCCGCCTTCGAGCAGCACGCCGAGGGTGAGGCCGGAGCCGAGGCTGCGGCTGGTGCCGAGGCTCCCGCAGCTGAGGCCCCTGGGGCTGAGGCCCCGGCGGATGAGGCCCGGGCGGATGAGGCCCGGGCGGATGAGGCTCCGGCGGATGAGGCTCCGGCGGATGAGGCCCCGGCCGCTCCGGCTCCCGTCGAGGAGGCAGCACCGGCACCGGAGGCGGCGCCGAGCGAGGAGCCGCTTTCGCCGGATGTGGGTCCGACGGTCTGAGCTCCTGACCGCAACAACGTGAAGAGCCCCCCGGTCGCCAGCGGGGGGCTCTTCGTTTGCCGCCTCCCGCGGGTCAGCGGACGAGCGAGAACCCGGAGAAGTAGGGGAACGAGATGGCGTTGTTGGGGTTGGGCTTCAAGGAGAGGACCCCGTTGCCGCCCAGCTTGAGCTTCCGGACGATGAACTGGGCGTCGGTCTGGATGATCTGGCCGCCGTTGCCGGAGATCGTGAACGGGTCGGCGTTGGGCAGGAAGAAGACCCCCTTCATGACGTTCGACCCGCCACCGGAGATCGAGTTGCTGCTGCCGGCGGTCTCGGTCCAGAAGGCGAGGTCCTCGAAGGTGTCGAGATAGGGGGCGTCGGCGGAGTCGCTCCACGTCATGCCGTCGTCGGTCCGGTTGGGCGCGGTCCAGTCCAGAGCGCCGCCACCGGCCATGCTGATGTAACCGTTGAAGCAGTTGTCGTAGGGCTCGACGCCGTTGGTGTTGGGGATGGCGGGTGGCGCCGGGTGGGGGCAGTTCACCCCGCTGCCCGGAGCGGCGTCACCCATGAGGAGGACGGTGCCGCACAGGTGGAGGTTGGCGCCACCCGTGGTGGTCAGGTCCCCGTTGGCCACCACGAACTTGGTGGTGCGCGACCGGGGCCGGGTCGAGCAGTCCGGCGCCGCGGTGCCGGTGTTGACGTTGAAGCTGCCGCCCGAACGGTTCAACCCTTCCTTGACGTAGACCTTGGCCGGGTTCTCGAAGGTCATCTCCTGGCTGCCCGAGATCCGGCCGTTGAAGATGACCTCGGCGTCGGTGGCCGTGAACCGCACCGCGTTGTTGAAGTTCGAGCAGTTGATGAAGACGTACTGCTCGGTCACGGTGGCTGGGACACTGCCGCAGCTCGGGTACCACACGAAGGCGGGGTGGCCGGCGGTGGATTCGGCCTGGGTCTGGTTCCACGCGGTCCGCGTGGCTGCCTCAGCCTGGAGCGCCTTGATCCTTGTCCGGTAGAGGATGTCGACGTTGATGCGGCCCTTGCGGCTGCTCCCCGTCACGCAGCTGCTCGGCTCGGCGAGGATCTTGGTCGGGCAGTCGCCCGTGTAGTCCTCGGTCTTCGAGCCCGGGATGCCGACCTTCGCCGCCACACTCACGTAACCGGGGTCGGGGCTGGGGTTGCCGCTGCGGGCGACCTCGGCCTGCTCGGCCCGGATGGCGGCGCCGTTGTAGCCCCCGGATGTGGACGCCGTGGCGCCGTTGAGGATCTTGGAGCTGCAGTCGTCGCCGCTGCCGATGCTGTCGGAGTGGATGATCCCGGAATGGATCCCGTGGCCCCGGACGGTGAGGGCCGAGTTCGTGCCGTTGAAGGTCACGGTGTTGCAGTCGTAGCGCTCGAGGAGGAGCAGGGCGATCACCGCCGTCTCGTCGATCGACTGGGTGACCCGACCGACGGAGCGGATCCGGGAGGTGAGCTGGCCCCCGTAGAGGACCTTGCCCAGGCCGGGCGTCTGCGTTTCGCTGATCACCACGGCCAGGTGGTCGCAATTCCCCAGGTCGGCGTCACCGGAGTCGCCCGACACCAGGCTCTCCTCGGCGAAGCCGCCGTCGCTCAACTCGTAGCCGTTCTTCACGTCGACCACGATGCGGCCGCCGTCGGCCGTGCCGTGGAACCAGGCCCACGTGTCCTTGGCGTTGGCGGCGCAGAGCTGGAACCACTCCGGGGCGGCGGTGGAGCAGGGATCCGAGGAGGAGATCGCCGCCCCGTCACCCCGCTTGTAGGTACCCGTCAGCCCGGCCAGCTCGTTGTGGTTGATCTTGAGGAACTTCACCGCTTCGCACACCCCCCGGAACGGGGCGGGCTGCCCGCCGAACTCCAGGCTGTGCAGCCCGGCGGCGACGGCCACGTCGGAGGCGCTCTTGTTCTGCCGGCGGTCGGTGCGCACCAGGCCGATGTCGACGACCAGCCCGGCGCCGCCGAGGAGGGCGACCAGCATCAAGGAGAAGAGGATGAGCGTCGCCCCCTGCTCGTCCGCGCTCCGGCGGCGGATGGCGACCAGCATCAGCACACCCCCGGGGTGGCGCCCCGCTCGTAGGCGGCCACGCTCTTCGCCGTCAGGTCGATCGACCGGGTGAAGAAGAAGGCCTGGAGCTCGGCGGTCCGCTGGGCCCACACCTTGACCACGCAGTACCCGCTCGACATGGTCGGGGTGTCCGGGACGCTCCCGAAGGGGCAGGACGACCCGCCGCCGGGGTACCAGCTGCGGACGACCGTGGCCGGGGAGCCGGCCCGCACCAGCTGGATGCAGACCTGCCCGTTGGCCAGCTCGCCGGTGGACAGCTGGACCGTGCGGTCCCGGACGCTGGTGGCGAAGTCGGAGGAGTCACTGAGGGTGGCGCCGAAGCGGGAGCCTTCCCGGACGGCGTCGGTCATCGTGATCTTCTGGTAGTAGGCGGCACCGCCGGTGACCGTCCCCAGGAGGAGGGACGCCAGCACCGGCATGATGAGGGCGAACTCGACGAACGCCGCCCCTCGCTCGCCGTCCTGCCGGCGCCGGCGCCGGGAAGAGGTGGCGGAACCACGGCGTGAACGGTCGCGGGGCGCGGACGCCCAACCCATCTGGCGCATGGGAGACCTCGGCTTTCTCTTGCGTCTTCGGTAACCCGGCTACCTCGGAAGAGGCCCGTGGCTTTGCGGCCCCGCCTCGCGACGGGTGTGCCCTTGTCGGGTCGGAAGAGACCGACCGTGGTCTGGCCGTGGCTCGGGACGAGCAGGCCAAACGGTAGATCGCCGGCCCGATGACAGTCGTTTCACCGATCGCCACCCCGGTGCGGGGGCGGGAGCACCTACGCCCTGCTTGAGTCCGGAAACGCAAAAAGAAGAGCCCCCGGCCGAAGCCGGGGGCTCTTTGGAGATTGTCCGTCCGGGAGCGGTTAGCGGATCAGGCCGATCTTGGCGCCGTTGAGGGTGCCACCCGGCCCGGAGCTCACGACGTCGTCGGGCAGCATCGAGTCCTTGAAGATCATGGCCGTCATCGAGTCGACGGTCTTGTTGGCGGCGCCGGGGAGGCCGGTGCCCGACTCGCCCGGGTTGAAGATGATGTCGCAGCTGCTCCCCCCTGAGCAGGAGAAGTACAGCGTCTGGATGAAGGCGAGCCGGAAGCGCTTGATGGGGAGATAGCTCGTGCCGGAGCCGAAGCTCGAGGCGTGGAACTCGGGGATGAAGGAGAACCGGGGCGAGAGCAGGATGTCGTCGGTGAAGATCGGCTCGCTGTACGGCCCGCTGTTGTAGGCCGCGAAGCAGGCCTTCATCTTGTCCTTGGAGGGACTCGAGACGTAGTACGAAGGCAGGCACTCGGCGGGGGCCGTGGTCGTGGTCAGGCTGGGGTCGAGGAACTCCCACAGGGGTTTGTTGTCGACGCCGCTCTCGCCGACGACGTCGCGGGTGTCGCTGCTGTCCCAGCCGGTGAGCCCGCTGGTCCGCCGGAGCCGGGCGTTGCCACCCACGTAGGGAGCGTCGTCGGTCTCGAGCAGTGCCTCGTGCAGGTTGCTGCCGACACCCGTCTGGGTGACCAGCGTGTTCGGCCGCCAGGGGTAGAACCCGGGCGAGGGGGTCTCGTTGCACTCGTCGTTCCGTGACGGCTCCGACGGGCCGGCGGTGGCGGTGGTGTCGAACGAGCTGGCGGTCTCGCGGTACTCGTCGAGGCCGTGGTCGATGCCCTTCACGATGTTGGCCACCAGCCGGTTGTTGGTGTTCCCGGAGCACATGGCGGACGTGCCCCAGCCGGCGTTCCCGTAGAAGGGCGCGTCCAGGGAGCCGAAGTTCCCGGAGTCGGGCCCGGCACACGGCAGCGTGCCGTCGTGCCCGTTGGCCGATGCCTTCAGGCATGACTCCTGGCCGCTGCCATCGCCGGAGAGGATGCCGAAGGGAAGGACGCCGCTCAGGCCCCCGTAGGAGATCTGCGCCTCGGCCTGCGCCGACGCCCGGATCTCGTCCTCGCCGAGGACCTTGGCGAAGACCGTCTCCATGACCTGGTCGGGGATCCGGACCCGGACCCGGGTGCCGGCGTTGTTGAACATGATGCAGTTCGTGCCGGTGGCGAAGGTGTAGCCCGACGGAGCGGAGGTGGGGCAACCGTCGCCCGCCGTCCAGAGCGCCGCCCACTCGGTGTCGGTGAAGTCGGCCCGGAGGTTCTCGCGGGCCACCTCCATCGCCTCGGTGGCGGCCACCGTCTTGCTGATGCCGAGGAACTGGGCGCCGGCCAGGGCCGCCCCGTCGGCTGCGGTCTGGGAGACCCGGCGCTCGTTGTAGCCCATGCCGAGGTCCACCACGAAGGCCGTGATCCCGAGGAGGACCACCATCGTGAGGGCGACCATGACCAGGGCGGCACCCCGTTCATCGCCGCGGCGGGACTGCATCAGCTTGGTCAGCATGTGACTGAATCTCCTCCAGAGGCAAATGTGGCGGTCTGCTCGAGACGCATGACGCCTTTGGATTTCAGATCGATGTTGAGGAACGAGAACAGCCCCGTGACCGAGTCGAAGGGGTAGACCAGGCAGACGGCGACGTTGTTGCCGGCCTCCTTGGCCCCGGCGTCGGGGAAGGAGATGTTGATGCCCACGTCGTCGGCGTCGGCCAGACCGGTGATCCGCTCCCGGGTGTCGGCCATCAGATCGTCCCGCTCGGCGGTGTCGGCGGCGACGCAGCCCGATGACGTGGCCGCGCAGCCGTTGTTGACGGCCGCCAGCCGGGCCCCCTCACGAGCTCCGCTGCGGACCTCGATATAGGAGTTGAAGGCGAACCCGAAGTCGATGATGCCGAAGAGGAGGATGACCAGCACCGGCAGCACCAGGGCGAACTCCACCAGGCTGGCGCCGCGTTCCCCCTTGGACCTTCTCATGAGTCTCGATCCTCCGGGCGAGGGGACCGGTCCTGATGCACCGGCAACGTTCCTATCGGCCAAGGTACGCATGGGGTTCCAATCTCGGGAGGGTCGAACTGGGGCCAACCGACGCGCACCGACTGGGCGCGACAGGTTCGTCAGACTCATCGACTGGGTGCCCCTGTTTCTTGAGCCCTCATGTCCGGCTGTGGGCGATTCCGGCCGGCTGGGGCGGGCTGGCGAAGAATTCCGGTCGCCGAATCGGTCAATTCGGACATTACGGCTGCGCCAGGGTGATGCTTCGGTCCCTTTCGACCGACAGTCAGGGTGCACCCCCGGTCGTTGGAGGAACCCCCCTCAGCGGCCGTCCCCGCACGGAGGCGTCGCCCGGCGCGCGCCCCGCATGAGCGAGTGAGGTCGAAGAGTGAGCCGTCGAGTCCTGATCGTGATCGTTGCCGTGGCGCTTGCAGGTGTCTCGGCGTTCGCCGCCGTGAACTACCTGTCGAGTGCCGACTCCCGGGCGCTCGGCAACGCCGAGATGGTTGAGGTCTTCGTGGTGAAGAAGGACATCACCAAGGGCTTCCCCGGCGAGCAGGCCCTGGACGAGGGTTATGTCGTCAAGGACAGAATCCCCCGCAAGTACTACCCGGCCAAGGCCGTGGTGAACTCCCAGACCCTCCGGGGCAAGGTCGCCCTGGCTCCCATCCCCGCCGGCCTGCCGGTCGTGGACGGCGCCTTCGTGGACCCCCGGGTGGCCACCGTGTCCTTCGCCCAGCGCATCGACCAGGGCATGGAGGCCATCTCGATCAGCGTGAGCGACACCCAGGGCGTGGCCCGGCTCGTCGTTCCCGGTGACCACGTGAACATGATCCTCACGCTGCCCGAGGACCCGGCCAACGAGGTCACCAAGAAGAGCCAGTTCGTGCTCAAGAACATCGAGGTGCTGGCGGTGGGCAACGCCGTCCAGCTCCAGCCCGGCGAGGAGGCCGCCCAGCCGGCGGTCGATGGCGAGACGGCCCCGGTGGCCCAGTCCGGGCTGCTGACCCTCTCGCTCCCCGCCCTGGACACCCAGAAGGTGACCCTCGCCCAGGAGATCGGGTCGATCCACCTGACGCTGGTGCCGCCGGACTTCGCCCCGGCTCCGGTGCCCCCCGTCAACCGCGGCAACATCTTCTCCTAGACTCTCGCCCCGTGATCCGGAACTGGACGAGCTGACCTCCCTCCCGTGCCCGTCGCCCTAGCGATCGTCGAGTCCGATCCGAAGCTCCGCACCCGCCTGAACATGCAGGCGGGGGAGGTGGCGCCCACGACCTCCTACCCGGGGGTCGAGGCGCTTCTCGAGGAGCTTCGGGTCGGACGTCCTGCCGTCGTGATCTTCGGTCCTGGGTTCGCCGACCCCGACGGACTGGCCCAGATCGAGAAGGTGACCCGGTCCCGCCCGGAGATCGGCGCCATCCTGATGGCCGCCGAGCTCTCCACGGGCCTGCTCCAGCAGGCCCTGCGGTCCGGGGTCAAGGACGTTCTGGGTGTCCCGAGCGAGACCCAGGTGCTGCGGGAGTCGGTGGAGCGGGTGGCCGAGACGCTGGCCCCGGTCCAGCTGCCCCCGGTGGCCGAGGGCGTGCGGGCCGAGCGGGGCCGGGTGATCACCGTCACCTCCACCAAGGGCGGCGCCGGCAAGAGCGTGGTGGCCACCAACCTGGCCGTCGCCCTGGCCAAGAAGGGCGAGGGCCCGGTCGTCCTCGTTGACGCCGACCTCCAGTTCGGTGATGTCGCCGTCCTCATGCGCCTCAGCCCGGCCCACACCATCGTGGACGCGGTGTCCAACATCCAGCGCCTCGACGCCCAGTTCCTCCAGAGCCTCCTCGTCCGCCACGAATCCAGCGGGCTGCTCATCCTCCCCGCCCCGGTGGAGCCATCCTTCGCCGAGCGGGTGTCGGGCGCCGACATGGTCAAGATCGTGGAAGTGCTCCAGAGCTTCTGCAGGCACGTCGTCATCGACACCCCGGCTCAGTTCAACGACGTCGTCCTCGGTCTCATCGAGCATTCCGACGACGTGCTGATGGTGGCGGCCATGGACATCCCGAGCATCAAGAACGTGAAGCTCGGGCTTCAGACCCTGCGTCTGCTGTCGATTCCCGACGTGAAGTTGAAGCTGGTGCTCAACCGGGCCAACTCCAAGGTGAGGCTCGACGTGAGCGAGGTGGAACGGACCCTCGGCCTCAAGGCCGACTGCCTCGTCCCCAGCGACATCCTGGTGCCCCAGTCGGTGAACAAGGGGACCCCGGCCGTCCTCGACGCCCCCAAGTCGTCAGTGGCGAAGGCGTTCGAGCAGTTGGCCGATTTGTACTCAGGTGTGCCCTCCGACGTGCCGATGAGTAAAGCGCGCGGTCGGTTCGGTCGGTTCTAGCAACCGGCCCCTCCGCTCGGCACGAAGCGTCCCACCTGTCTCATCACGGAAGGAACCGCGATGTCTCTCTACCGTCGCCTGCACGACGCGACGCGGGAACTGGCCCCCGGCGGGCGCGACCCGGTCCTCGACGAGCTGCGCCAGAAGGTGCACCACCACCTCATCGAGG
>JBOGFE010000031.1:0-5621 GCA_050741935.1 Acidimicrobiia bacterium
GAAGTGGCCGAACGGGCCCGGCGGGGCCGGGACCGGGCCCTCCCGGCCTGCCCGCTCATGCACGGGGCGGCCCAGTGGGTGTCGCTGGCCACCCTCCTCGGCGGCGGCACGGTGATCCTCGACGCCGAGATGCGCCTCGACGCCCGGCGCCTGGCCCGGCTGGTGGCCGCCGAGCGGGTCAGTGTCATCACCGTGGTGGGCGACGCCGTCGGCCGTCCGCTGGCCGACGCCCTGGCGGAGCTGGGCGACGACATCGACGTGACCGGGGTGCGGGTGGTGATCAACAGCGGCGCCTTCCTGTCGCCGCCGGTGAAGGACGCCCTGCTCGGCCGGCTCGTGGGCGCCGTGGTCTACGACACCTTCGGGTCCTCGGAGTCGGGCACGTTCGCCCGCACGGTGAGCGGCCGGGGCGAGACGCCGGCCCAGGGCCGCTTCATGGTCTCGGAGCACGCCGCCGTCCTCGACGAGGCGCTGGTGCCGGTGGAGCCGGGGTCGGGCCGGGTGGGCCGCCTGGCCCGCAGCGGCGGGGTGGCGCTCGGCTACTACAACGACCCCGAGAAGTCGGCGGCCACCTTCCCGGTGATCGACGGGGTGCGCTGGTGCGTCACCGGCGACCACGCCACCGTGGAGGCCGACGGCACCATCGTCCTGCTCGGCCGGGGCTCGGCCTGCATCAACACCGGGGGCGAGAAGGTCTATCCCGACGAGGTGGAGGCGGCCCTCAAGTCGCATGCGGGCATCGCCGACGCCATGGTCGTCGGGCTGCCCGACGAGCGCTTCGGGGAGCGGGTGGTGGCCCTGGTGGTGGCGCGCGCCGGCGGCCCGCCCGAGGACCTCGACGCCCACGTCCGTCGCCTGGTGGCCGGCTACAAGGCGCCCCGGGCGGTGGTGGCGGTGGACGCCATCGAGCGCTACCCGTCGGGGAAGCCCGACTACGCCTGGGGCCGCACCACCGCCGCCGCCCTACTCGTGGTCGAATAGCCGCGGCGGCAGCAGGAAGGCGAGCTGGCCACCGCCGGGACCGGCGTCGGCCCAGCGGTCGACGTCGAGCTCGATGCCGACCAGGGCGCCGGTGGGCACCCGGTGGTTGCCGCCCCCGACCAGCAGCCCCGTGACCTCCGACCAGGTCGGCTCGTGGCCGACGAGCAGCAGCCGGGCCGCCTCGTCGGGCTGGCGGGTGAGCTCCTCGAGCACGGCGAAGGGACCCTCGCCGTAGAGGGCCTCGCTCACCTGCACCGGGCACATCCAGCCCCCCGCCTTCATGGCCAGCTCCAGGGTGGTATGGGCCCGCACGGCCGGCGAGGTGACGGCGGCGGCGGGCATGAGGCCGGCCTCGGCCAGCATCTCCCCGATCAGGCGGGCGGCCCGCTGGCCCCGCTTGGCCAGTGGCCGGTCCCGGTCGGAGCCGGTGTCGGAGGCCCAGTCCGACTTGCCGTGGCGCAGCAGCATCACCGTCTTCACTTGAGGGCCACCCGGATCTCCTCCCAGAGCTCCTCGTAGGCCGTCGCCGCCTTGCAGCGGGGCGCGAACTCCCCCACCGGCGCCTGGTGGGGACCCATCCGCTCCACGTCGGCAGCGGCCATGATCCAGGTCGAGAGCATGGGCGGGCGGGCCCCGTTCTCGATCAGGTCCTTGTGCATCCTCCGGCGCCGATCGACCATGGTGAAGAAGGGCAGCAGCCGGAGCTTGTGCCACTTGCTCTGTGCCAGGAACTCGCGCACCTGCTCCAGGGCGAGCAGGGACAGCGTGGTCGGGATCACGGGGATGAGCAGCGCGTCGGCGGCGTTGAACACGTTCTCGGACACCAGCGACAGGCTGGGCGGGCAGTCGAGGAAGAGGTACTGGTAGTCGACGGCCAGCGGCTCGACCAGGCGTGAGATGCGCCGGGTCGGCTTCTTGGTCTCCTCCAGGGCCAGGTCCAGGTTCCGGTAGGAGATGTTGGCCGGCAGCAGGTCGAGGTACTCGTGGTCGGTGGACCGGATGAAGCCGTCGAGCTCGTGCTTGCCCCGCACCAGTGCCCGGGCGCCGACCTTGTCCCGGGGCCCGACCCGGAAGTAGTAGCTGGCCGCCCCCTGGGGGTCGAGGTCCCAGACCAGGGTGCGGGCCCCCTCCCGGGCGGCCAGGTAGGCCAGGTTCACCGCCGAGGCGGTCTTCCCCACGCCCCCCTTGATGTTGTACGTGGCCAGGACCTTCATGGCCTCAAGCGTACGGCGGTGGCGGCCTCGGGCGGTGGCTCGCGTCTCGCGACATCCCACAGCTCGGACAAGTCGGGCAATCCCCTCCGAAGTGGCTCAAGTCGGCCACCGCTCTGGTCGACAGGGTTCACAGGTACTCGACCTTGGCCGACAGGCAGGTTCGTGAGCATCACCCCGGCCGACAACATTCAACGCGCCGCCAAGCTGGTCGATCCCGGCGCGCCCACCCGCTTCTTCCGGTGGACGCTCGCCGAAGTCCTCGGCCGCGAGGACGTGAGCCCGAGGGTGGTCGATGTCAACCCCGCCGGCCGTTCATGCGTGTCACCCGCCGATGGCCACGATCGCTAGCCACCCCCGCCGCCGCCGGAGCCGCGGGCTCCTCGCCGCGTTGTCGGCGCTGCTCGCCCTGGTGTCGCCGGCCGGCGCCGGCGTCGCCTCGGCCACTCAACCGGGCGTGGCCCGGATCGTTCTCAGCCAGGCATCGTCCTCGGTGCCGGTGGGTGACCTCCACGTCGTTACCGCCACCTTGGAGGACGCCTCCGGTCACGCGGTCGGCGATCCCGTCCCGGTCACCTTCGCCGTCGACGGGCCCACGGGTGGGGTGGCGGCCGGAGATCCGGTGGTTGCGGTGGCTGCTCTGCCCACCGCCCAGGGCTACTGGGTGGCGGGAATGGGCGGATCGGTCACCCCCTACGGAGCCGCCGGTTTCCACGGCGAGGCCACCAGCGATATCGCTCCCGTGGTCAGTGCCACCCCCACCCCCACCGGCGCCGGCTACTGGCTGCTGGACGAGGATTGGGTGGTCCACGCCTTCGGGGACGCCGGCTTCTTCGGCGACGTCCACGCCCTCACACTCAATTCGCCCCTGGCCGACATGGAGGCCACCCCGACCGGGATGGGGTACTGGATGGTGGCTGCCGACGGCGGCATCTTCGCCTTCGGCGATGCCGGGTTCCACGGCTCGACCGGCAGCCAGGTACTGGCCGCGCCCATCGTCGCCATCGCCGCCACGCCCTCCGGGCGGGGGTACTGGCTGGTGGGCGGCGACGGCGCCGTCCACGCCTTCGGCGACGCCCCCACCCTCCAGCCGCGGGGCCAGCCGCTCGGGCGCCCGATCGTGGACGTCGCCGCCACCCCCACCGGCCAGGGCTACTGGCTGGTGGGGCCGGAGGGCACGGTCTCCGCCTTCGGCGACGCCGTCGACTTCGGATCCGCCACCATCGGCGCCGGGACCGGCATCGCGGCCATCACCCCCACCCCGGCCGGTGACGGCTACTGGCTCGTCAGCTCCGACGGCACGTCGGCCGCCTTCGGCGGCGCCACCGACTTCGGTGATCCGTACACGGTGGAGGCGGAGAACGGCGTGGCCACGTTCGGCTTCACCTCGCTGCTCACCGGTACATCGACGGTCACCGCCTCGGTGGCCACCGGCGTCACCGCCGACCCGCTGGCAATCGAGTGGGTGCCGGGCCCCCCGGCCCGGGTGAGCTTTGACCCGGTCAGTGCCACGCTGGCGGTGGGGACGCCGGCGGCGCTCACCGCCATCGTCAGCGACGAGTTCGACAACCCGGTGGCCGACGGCACGGTGGTGACCTTCGCCGCCTCCGGCAACGGGGACGAGTCGCCCGCCGGAGCCACGGCACCAACCAGCGACGGGCACGCCGGCTTCACCTTCACCTCGGCGCTGGTGGGAACCTCGACCGTCACCGCCACCAGCGGCCCGGCCACCGGCTCGGCCCAGCGGCGATGGGCCACCGCCCCGGGGGCCCCCACTGCCGTCGCCGGCACCCCGGGCCACACGGCGGCCACCGTGAGCTGGTCCCCACCGGCGTCCGACGGGGGCAGCCCGGTCACGGGCTATACCGCCGTCGCCTCCCCGGGTGGGGCCACCGCCAGCGTGGCGGCCCCAACCACCAGCGTGCGGGTCGCCGGGCTGAGCAACGGCACCGCCTACACCTTCACGGTCAAGACCGCCAACGCCGTGGGCCAGAGCGCCCCGTCGGCCGCGTCCGGTCCGGTGACCCCCGCTCCCGGGGCGCCCTTCCCCCCCAGCGACGTCAGCGCCACCGTCGGCAACGCCTCGGCCCTCGTCCAGTGGACGGCGCCCGCCTCCGACGAGGGGAGCCCGATCACCGGCTACACCGTCATCGCCTCCCCCGGCGGCGCCACCGCCGGCGCCGGACCGGGCGCCACCAGTGCCACGGTGTCCGGCCTGGCCAACGGCACGTCCTACAGGTTCACGGTCACGGCCACCAACGTGCTGGGGACGAGCGTCGCGTCGTCGCCCTCCAACTCCGTCACGCCCGTCCCCGACCCACCCGGCCCGCCCACCGGGGTCAGCGCCACCGCCGGGAACGCCTCGGCCACCGTGACCTGGAGCCCGCCCGTCACCGGCGGGGCGGCGGGCTTCTACCAGGTGCACTCGAGCCCGGGAGTCACCATCAACCCCGTCCCGGCCGGCACCACCAGCCTGACCGTGACCGGGCTCGCCAACGGGACGTCGTACACCTTCACCGTGTTCGCCTACAACCAGGGCGGGGCGGGGCCGGCCTCGGCACCCACCGTGCCCATCACCCCCATGACCGTGCCCGGTGCGCCCCTGTGGGTCTCGGCCTCGGCGGCCAACGGATCGGCCACCGTGAGCTGGTCACCGCCATCTTCCAACGGCGGGAGTCCCGTCACCGGCTCCACCGTGGTGGCGAAGCCGGGAGGGGCGAGCGTGACCGTGGGCGGGGGCAGCACCACGGCGGTGGTGGCCGGCCTGACCAACGGCACCGGCTACACCTTCACCGTCACCGCCACCAACGCGGCGGGGACCGGTCTCCCGTCGTCCCCGTCATACGCCGTGTATCCCGCGGCGGAACGGCCGGGAACCCCGACCGGCGTGACCGCCGCCGCCGGCAACGGCTCGGCCACCGTGACCTGGACCCCGCCCGCCTCCGACGGCGGCGGTCCCATCACCGGCTACGTGGTCGTGGCCAGCCCCGGCGGCCTCTCCACCACCACCGGGTCGGGCGCCACCAGCGCTTCGGTCACCGGCCTCACCAACGGGACGGCGTACACCTTCGGCGTCAACGCCCAGAACAGCGCCGGACCCGGGGCCGCCGGGCTCTCCAACCCGGTGACCCCCACCGGGCCCCCGGGTGCCCCCACCGGGGTCACGGCCGTGGCCGGCGACGCCTCCGCCACCGTCACCTGGACGCCGCCCGCCTCCGACGGCGGGAGCCCCATCCCCAGCTACACCGTCTCCGCCTTCGGCCCGGCGGGGCTGTGGACGGCGACCGCCGGGCCCGGGGCGACATCGGTGGTCATGACCGGCCTCGCCAACGGCTTCACCTACCGGTTCGACGTGCAGGCCCGCAACGCGCTGGGCGCCGGGCCGCAGTCGGCCTCCTCGCCGCCGGTCACCGTCGGGCACCTGCCCAG
>JBOGFE010000032.1:0-3701 GCA_050741935.1 Acidimicrobiia bacterium
GGGCTCCGGTCCTCGGGTCGCCGGTGGCGGCGGCCGTGACCGAAGTGGCCGTCGCCGCCCCGGTGGCCCGCCATCCCCGCCCGGCGGTGCCCGTCGCCCTTTCGCCGGCCGCCACCAAGGACCGCACCGAGCTCTTCGTGTGCACGGGCTGCGGCATCGGCGAGGCCCTCGACGCCGGTGCCCTCGCCGGGGTGACCGAGTCCGATCTGGGCCACCCGGGCCGTGTGCACGGCCCCCTGTGCGTCCCCGAGGGTCTCGACGCCCTGCGCCAGGGGCTGGCCGACGCCGAGGCGCAGCGGGTCGTCATCGCCGCCTGCTCGGAGCGGGTGAACTACGACGTGTTCTCGAGTGAGGCCCTCGGGGTCGACATGGTGGGCCGCGTCAACCTGCGTGAGCTGGTGGCCTGGAGCAAGCCGCCCGGCGAGGACGAGACCCAGCGCCTGGCCGAGGACTACGTCCGGATGGGAGTGACCCGCACCCGCTGGACCCGCAAGGCCGAGCGCGACGAGCGGGAGGTGATCGGCTCACTGCTGGTCGTCGGCGGCGGCGTCACCGGGCTGACGACCGCCCTGGAGGCGGCCGGCGCCGGCCACGAGGTCCACCTGGTGGAGCGGGAGGCGACGCTGGGCGGCTGGACGGCCCGCTTCGCCCGCCTCTTCCCGACCCGGCCCCCGTACCGGAGTCTCGAGCCGGTCACCGTCGACCGTCTGGTGGCGGAGGTCACCGAGCACCCCCGGATCTCCGTCTACACCTCGACGACGGTGCGGTCGATCGAGGGCGAGCCCGGAGGCCTCTACGTCGACCTCGACGTCGACGGGCGGGTCACCGAGCTCCGGGCCGGCGCGGTGGTGATGGCCACCGGCTGGATGCCCGACGAGGGCGTGAAGGAGCGCTTCGGCGCCGGCGACCTCGCCGATGTCGTCACCAACGTCGCCTTCGAGGAGATGGTCGCCTCCGGCCGCCTCGTCCGCCCGTCCGACGGCCAGGTCCCCCGGCGGGTGGCCATCGTCACCCGCCCGACCCAGACCGGGAAGACCAACGGCAACGGCGACGGGCCCCACCCCGAACACGACTTCTCCTTCGGCACCAACGTCTTGGACATGGCGTCGCTCAAGCACGCCCTCTACGTCACCGAGGCGGTGCCGACGGGCCGCGTCTACATGGTCTACGAGGACATCGTGACCCCCGGCCAGTACGAGAACTTCTACCGCCGGGTGTCCGAAGAGCCCCGGGTGTTCTTCACCAAGGGCCGGGTGACCGGGATCGAGGATGCGGGGGACGGCACCCTGATGCTGCGCCTGGAGCGCTCGCTGCTCGGCGACGACGTCGGGCTTCCCGTCGACCTGGTGGTGCTGGCCGCCGGCATGGTGCCCACCACGGCCGACTCCAACGTCCTCAACCTGCTGTACCGGCAGGGCCCGGGCCTGCCCACGGCCAAGTTCGGGTTCTCGGACTCGAACTTCATCTGCTTCCCCTACGAGACCCGGCGGACGGGCATCTACGCCGCCGGCACGGTGCGGGAGCCGATGGATGTGACCTTCGCCGCCGAGGACGCGGCCGGCGCCGCCCTCAAGGCGATCCAGAGCCTCGAGCTGATCGGCAGCGGCCGGAGCACGCACCCGCGGGCCGGGGACCTGTCGCTGCCGGCCACCCGCTACCAGGGGTGCACCCAATGCGGCCGCTGCACCGAGGAGTGCCCCTTCTCGGCCATCGAGCTCGACGAGAAGGGTTTCCCCGCCGTCAACCCCGAGCGGTGCCGGCGCTGCGGGATCTGCATGGGGGCCTGCCCCGTCCAGGTCATCTCCTTCGAGGACTACAGCGTCCAGCAGCTCTCGGCCATGATGAAGGCGATCGACTTCGGGCCCGACGAGACCCAGCCCCGCATCGTGGCCCTGGCGTGCGAGAACGACGCCTATCCGGCCTTCGACCTGGCCGGCATCAACCGGTTGCAGGTCGACGCCGCCGTGCGCGTCGTGCCGCTGCGATGCCTGGGGTCGCTCAACGTCGCCGTGGTGGCCGACGCCCTGTCGTCGGGCATCGACGGGATCATGCTCATGGGCTGCCGGTCGGGCGACGACTACCAGTGCCACTTCATCCAGGGATCGGCCCTGGCCGCCAAACGGCTGGTGAACGTCAAGGAGACCCTCAACCGGCTCACCATCGAGCCCGAACGGGTCGTCCCGATCGAGATCGAGATCAGCGAGTACGACCGGCTCCCGACCATCGTCGGCGACTTCGTCGACCAGATCCGCAAGCTCGGCCCCAACCCGTACAAGTTCTAGGAGAGCGCATGGCCCTCGACGTGCAACCCGGCTCCAGCCCGGACGCACCGAGAATCGTCATCTCCGATCCCGATGTCGTCGACCGCATGGTCGGCTTCGGGGCCGAGACGCTGCGCCGCTGCTACCAGTGCGGGACCTGCTCGGTCGTCTGTCCCCGCACGCCGCTGGAGAACGCCTTCCCCCGCAAGGAGATGGTGTGGGCCCAGTGGGGGCTGGTCGACCGCCTGGCCGTCAACGCCGACGCCTGGCTGTGCTACCAGTGCAACGACTGCATCACCCACTGCCCGGTCGACGCCCGCCCCGGCGACGTCATGGCCGCCAGCCGGGACCTGCAGATCGAGACCTACGCCTTCCCGCAGTTCATGGGGAGGATCCCCTCCGACCGGCGCCTCCTGCCCCTCGCCGTCGCCATCCCCCTCGGTCTCGTCGCCCTGCTGCTCCTCACGGCCAAGGTCGTCTTCGGGGAGGGGACCTCGCTCCCCGAGGGGGACATCCTCTTCGAGCACTTCGTCGGTCACGGCTGGCTCGACATCTTCACCATGACCCTGGTCGGCGTGGTGGCCGTCCTGTCGGCCGTCGGCCTGCGCAAGTTCTGGGCGGGCCTGCAGAGCACCGTCCCGCCCGGCACCCCCCGCCAGCCCCTCCTCCAGTCGCTCCGGGGCACGGCGGGCGACGTGCTCAGCCACCGGGACTTCGAGGACTGCAAGACCAGCCACACCCGCCGGTGGGCCCACATGGCCATCTTCTACGGCTTCCTCGGTCTGGTGGCGGCGACCACCGGTGCCGCCCTCTACACCGAGATCTTCCCCATCGTCGGCATCGAGTGGCACAACAACGAGCTGTCGCTCCCCATCTGGGACCCGGTCAAGATCGTCGGCAACGTGGGCGGGATCGCCCTGCTCATCGGGTTGGCCCAGACCCTGACCATGCGGCGGCGCCGGCCCCGCACCTCAGGCAAGTCGACCTACTCGGACTGGTTCTTCTCCGGTCTGCTCGTCCTCACCGCCGTGAGCGGATTCATGACCGAGATCCTCCGGTTCGCCGGTGTCCGGATGGCCTACCCGGCCTACGCCGTCCACCTGGTGTTCGTCTTCGGCCTGTTCGTCTACTTCCCGTTCTCCAAGTTCGCCCACGCCATGTACCGCCCCGCGGCCCTGGCCTTCGCCCGCCAGATCGGGAGGAAGAAGCCGGCTTCGGCGCTCTCCCCCTCGCCGCCGGCCCGCGACCAGGAGGTCGTATCCGTCTGATCCTGAGGCCTTGGGTGGCGGCCCCAGGCTGAGTTCACCGGTTGCGCAGTCGAGAAATGGAGATACCCGCCATGTCCTTCCCTTCAGATCTCGAGATCGCCCGGGGCGCTCACCTCGAGCCGCTCGGCGACGTCGCGGCGGGGATGGGGCTGCGGGAGGGGCTGCTCGAGCC
>JBOGFE010000033.1:0-5967 GCA_050741935.1 Acidimicrobiia bacterium
GTCGTCGGGTGCGCGCCATGCGGACAACTCTATCTAGGTAGAGATCCGGTCCGCAAGGCAGGCCGCGGCCCGGAAGTGGTCGACCAGGTCGGCCGGCGGGGTGCGGGCGTTGAGCCCGCTGGTGGAGGGCATGACGTAGGCGGGCACGCCGGCGAAGCCTGCCGGCTGGACGCCGGGACGGGCCCGGCGGTCGACGGCGCCCCGCCAGCCGGCCAGGCCGACGAAGACGACGGCGCCGGGGCGGAGCCACTCGACCAGACACCGGACCCGCTCGGCCCCGGCGGCGTACTCGGAGGCGCTGAGGACATCGGCCCGGGGCGTAGCCCGCTTCACGAGGTCGGTCATGCCCACGCGGTCCACGGCCAGGACGTGGAGCGGGTCCCGGGCCCGGGAGACGACACCGGCGGCGACCGCCGCCGGCCAGAAGCGGTTGGTGGCACCGGCGTAGCCGTAGCCGGCGTCGGCCGCCACCAGGGACGGGTTCAGGCCACACACCAGCAGGCGCATCCCGGGCCCCACGAAGTCGGGCAGGGTGCGGGCCCGGCGCGCCCGCACCCAGGCGGCGTCGCCCACCACCTCGGTGCGCTCCACGTCGAAGCCGGCACCGGCCACCACCTCGGCGAAGCGCTCCGGGGGCCAGCGGGCGAAGAACCGCCCCGGGCCGGGATGGCGGGCACGGCCCCCGGAGTTCGGGGTGTCGCCGGGGCCGCCGAACTCGTCATCGGCCAGGGACCCCTCGTCGTCGCCCACCAGGGCGGTGACCTCCAGGGGCGCGCCGACGGCCAGGGCCCGGTGGAGGTGGGCCAGGGCGGCGGGCAGCCGCACCTTGGCCACGTGCACGTAGGTGTTCCGGGCCCAGGCCCCACCCAGCGACCGGTCCCGGAAGGGCAGCGCCTCCAGGTCGCCCTGGACGACGACCGCCTCCGGGACCCGGTGCCGGGCCCGGTCCACCATGGCCCAGGCGGCGTCGAGTCCCGCCACCGGCCCGTTGGCCCCCACCGCCTCGAGGTAGACGCCGGGCCCGCAGCCGAGGTCGGCACAGGGCATCCCCGGGAGGACGGCGGCGGCGAAGTCGACCGCCCGGGCGTGGTGGCGGGCGGGCCGGCGGGCCTCGTACTCCGCCCACTGCGCCTCGTAGATCTCCACGGTGGCCCGGTCCACGGCCCTACCAGCCTGACGTTCCCGGGCCTCCCTTGAAGGGGCCCCGGATGCGGGAGGTGATCCAGCCGCCGTAGAAGTCACCGGGCTGGGCGGCCACCGGCTCCCCGTCGACGAAGCACCCGTCGACCCGCCCCGGGTAGAAGGCGACGCAGCCGGCGAGGTCCTCGTACCCGGGCGCGGGATGGGGGTAGGACCAGGCCGCCTCGGCGACGCGCCGGTCGCCGGCCTGGGCGCTCCAGTAGACGGCCAGCCCCTTGAACTCGCAGAAGGAGCGGCGGGGCTCGGGGGCCAGGATGCCGGCGGCCACATCGTCCGGGGGCAGGTAGTAGACGGGCGGGTGGCTGGTCTCGAGCACCCGCAGGGCCCGGTGCGACTCGGCGATGACCAGGCCGCCGAGGTGCACGGCCACGTGCTCGGCGCTGGGCTCGACCCGGGGTGGCCGGGGGTAGTCCCACACCGACTCGGGCTCGGCCTGGCTCATGACCCGAGGCTAGAAGAGCGAACGGGGCGGCGGCGGCAGGAGAGCAAATCGCCGCCACCCCGAACGCTGGGGGGAGAACCCCAGTCAAGCGGGCCCACCTGGCAGGTACCTGCGACCGGCCTGAGAGGCACCTGTGAATGCTCCGGGGCAAGCTGGGGCGCATGCTCGCGGGATTGCAGATCAGGCCCTGGCAGGAGGAGGACGCCGCCCGACTGGCCGCCGGCCGGCCCCCCGGCGAGGCCGGCGACCCGATCCTGGCGCCCTCCGCACTGCGCACCCCTCACGGTGAGGTCAGTGCCGGGCAGGTGTGGCTGCGGGCCCTGGCCGCGGTCGTCGACGGCGAGGCGGTGGGCGGCGGGGCGGTGTGGTCGTCGCGCTGGCATCCGGCCCGCCTGTGGGCCTACGTCGAGGTGACCCCGGACCGGCGTCGCCGGGGGGTGGGCACCGCCCTCCTCGCCGCCCTGCGCCGGCTGGCCGAGCCGGACGGGCGGCCGCTGCGGACCAAGGTCCGCGACCACCACCCCTCGGGCGCCTTCGCCACCGCCGCGGGTCTGCGGCTCGTTCTCATCCGATCCACCAGCCGGGAGCTCGACCCGGCCGGGCTTGCCGATCCCCCGGCCCGGGTTGTGGCCGCCGACCTGGGCGGCGCCGAGGTGTGCGACGCCTTCCGCCGCTGGTACGGCGCCGTCCATCCCACCGACCCTCCCGGCGTCCTCGGCGACGCCGACATCCGCGACACCCACCTCGGGGAAGCGGCCGGGGGGGTCATCGTGCGCCACCCGTCCGGATCCGCGGCGGGGATCGGTCTCGTCTTCGACGACGGGAGCGAGTGGGGGTTCTCGGGCGGGGGGCTCGACCCGGTCGGTCCCGACGCCGTGGACCTGGCCCGGGACCTGATCCTGGGGGCGGCCCGGCTGGTGCCGAGCGGAACCCGTCTCGTGCTCGAGGTCGACGACTCCATGGCCGACATGGCCGGAGCGGCCGATCTGCTCGGCGCCTCCCACGGCGACACCATCCACGTGGTGGCCGAGCGCTGAATCCTCTGCCGCCACGTACCTGCCACCGCCCCTACGGCGACTCCGTCCCCGGGGTGGCCGACGGTTGACCGTTCGGCGCCAGCGGCAGCTCGACGACGAACCAGGCGCCGGGGCCGGGGGCGGCCTCCAGGCGGGCCCGGCCGCCGTGGGCCTCGGCCACGGCCGACACGATGGACAGCCCGAGGCCGGAGCCGCCGGTGGCCCGGCTGCGGGCGGCGTCGGCCCGGTAGAAGCGTTCGAAGACCTGCTCCCCCACCCCGGGGGGCAGCCCCGGGCCCTCGTCGCGCACGTCGAGGCGGGCGTGGCCGTCCTCGGCCATGACCCGTACGTGCACCGGCGTGCCCGGCGGGGTGTGGACGGCGGCGTTGCCCAGCAGGTTGGCCGCCACCTGGCGCAGGCGGGCCTCGTCGCCGGTGACGACCACGGGGGCGTCGCCGGTCAGGGTGATGGTCCGCTCGGGAGACACGGCCCGGGCGTCGGCCACGGCGTCGGTCGCCAAGCGCAGCAGGTCGACGGGGGCCCGCTCCAGGGGCCGGCCCTGGTCGAGGCGGGCCAGCAGGAGGAGGTCCTCCACCAGACCGCCCATGCGGGTCGCCTCCTCCTCGATGCGGCGCATGGCGTTGGCCAGGTCCTCGGGTCGCTCCGACGCCCCCTGGCGGAACAGCTCGGCGTAGCCCCGGATGGAGGTGAGCGGGGTGCGCAGCTCGTGGCTGGCGTCGGCCACGAAGCGGCGGAGCCGCTCCTCGGAGGCGGCCCGGCGGGAGAAGGCGTCCTCGATCTGGCCCAGCATGGCGTTGAGGGCGAAGCCGAGGCGACCGACCTCGGTCTCGGGCTCGGCCCGCTCCACCCGCCGGGACAGGTCGCCGGCGGCGATGGCCTCGGCGGTGGCGCCGATCTCGCCCAGGGGCCGGAGCCCGAGGCGCACCACCCAGGCGGAGAGGGCGGCCAGGGCCCCGAGGGCGATGAGCGAGACCACCACCATGATCCCGACCAGCCGGCGCAGCGTGGCCTCGTTGGCCTCCAGGGGCAGGGCCACCACCAGCGAACCGCCGTCGTTCAGCGGTGTGGTCAGGATCCGCCAGTGGAAGCGGGCGTTTCCCGACGACGTGACCTCGGCGTAGGCCTCCTCCGCCGGCAGGTCGTCGGGCAGCTCGGGGCGGGGCTGGCCCGGGCTGACGTAGCGGACGATGGGGCCGAAGGCCTGGCGGAGCTCGGCGTAGGTGCCCGAGAGGATCACCGTGCGCCCCGACGGCCGTGAGCCGGGGAAGACCCCGCCCCGGGACAGTTCGGAGAACACCGGCGCCCGCGAGTCGCGCAGCTGCCCGTCGACCCGCTGCTCCAGGAAGGTGGACAGCGCCCGGTAGGTGGCCAGGTTGGCCCCCAGGAGCCCGGCCGCCACCACCACCAGCACGCCGGCCAGGAGCCGGGCCCGCAGCGACAGGCCGACGGGGCCGGCCACTAGTTCGGCAGCCGGAGGGTGTAGCCGACCCCCCGGACGGTGTGGATGAGCCGCGGCTCGACCCGGTCGACCTTCTTGCGCAGGTACGAGATGTAGGTCTCGACCACGTTGGCGTCGCCGCCGAAGTCGTACTCCCACACGTGGTCGAGGATCTGGGCCTTGGACAGCACCCGGCGGGAATTGACCATGAGGTAGCGCAGCAGCTTGAACTCGGTGGGGGTCATGGGCAGGGCCTCGCCGGCCCGGAAGACCTCGTGGGTGTCCTCGTCGAGCTCGAGGTCGGCGAAGACCAGCCGGGCGGCGGGTTCGCCACCCCCGGTGCGCCGGAGCACGGCCCGCACCCGGGCCACCAGCTCCTCCAGGGAGAACGGTTTGGTGACGTAGTCGTCGCCCCCCAGGGTCAACCCGGCGACCTTGTCCTCGGTGGCGTCCCGGGCGGTGAGGAACAGCACCGGGATGCGCAGGCCCTCACCCCGCAGGCGGCGGGTGACCTCGAAGCCGTCGAGGTCGGGCAGCATCACGTCGAGGACGATGAGCTCGGGGCGGAAGGCGCGGGCCCGCTCCAGCGCCTCCCGGCCGGTGGTGGCGGTGGCCACCTCGAAGCCGACGTAGCGCAGGGCGGTGCCCACCAGGTCGGTGATGTTCGCCTCGTCGTCGACGACGAGGACACGGGCCTCGGCCACGGGACTCATTCTCTCCGACCCGCAGGTCAGGCGTCGGGACGCTCGCCCAGGGTCACGTTCAGGGTGAGCTCGGAACCGTCCCGGATCACCGTGACCGGGACCACCTGGGCGGGGGCGAGGTGCTGGGCCAGGATGCCGACCAGCTCGGAGGAGCCCACCACCGGCATCCCCGCGATCTCGACGATCCGGTCGCCGGCCCGCATGCCGGCGCCGGCGGCGGGACCGCCGGGATTGACCTCGATCACCTCGGCGCCCCGGCTGCCGTCCTCGGTGTCGGAGGTGGTGATCCCCAGGAAGGCGGCCGCCTTGGCCGGGGCCCCGGTGCGGAGGCGCTCGATGACGGAGCGGGCGGCGTCGATGGGGATGGCGAAGCCGATGTTCTGGCCGCCGCGGCCGGCCACCGCCGTGTTGATCCCCACCACCCTTCCGCCGGCGTCGACCAGCGGACCGCCGGAGTTCCCCGGGTTGATGGCGGCGTCGGTCTGGATCAGGCCGCTGAGGGAGTCGAGGGAGCGGCCGAGGGCGGAGACGATCCCCCGGGTGACGCTGGGGTCGCCCCGCAGGCCGAGGGCGTTGCCCACCGCGATCACGTCGTCGCCCACCGCCAGCTCGTCCGAGGAGCCGAGCTCGGCCGCGGGCAGCCCGGAGGCGCCGGTGATGCGCAGCAGGGCCAGGTCGTTGTTGGAGTCGAGCCCCACCAGCTCGGCGCTGCGGGAGTCGTTCTCGCCGAAGAGGGTCACCCGGATGGTGCGGGCCCCCTCCACCACGTGGGCGTTGGTCAGCACCTCCCCGTCGGGGGTGAGGATCACGCCGGTGCCCTGGCCGCCACCGGCCTGGCCCCGCACGGAGATGGCGACCACCGAAGGCTCCACCTTGGCCAGCACGGCCCGGACGTCGGTCCCGCTGGTCCCCGGACGGGCGACGGGCTCGCCCGCCGAGGAGTCGGAGCCGGACGAGATGACGGGGCGACTGACCACCGGGGCCGCCACCTGGTTGTCCTCGGCCAGGTTGGCGCCCACCACCCCGCCGACCACGCCGGCCAGGAGCAGGGCCGTGAGCCCGGCCGCGCCCAGGGCCGCCCGGCGGGGCCAGGTGCCCGGGGACCGGTCGGCGGGACCGGGACCGGGGGCGGGCGCCTCGGGGGGC
>JBOGFE010000034.1:0-6314 GCA_050741935.1 Acidimicrobiia bacterium
TGATGGGACGGGCCCGCCGCTCGGCCGTCGTCCCCGACCGGGACCGGGACGTCACTGCCTGGCACGAGGCCGGCCACGCCGTGGTCGCCCTGGCCCTGCCCGAGGCGCACGACCCCGTCCAGGTGACCATCGTGCCCCGGGGCAGCGCCGGCGGCGTGACCTGGATGGGCGGCGACGACCACATCTTCCTCACCCGCTCCCAGGCCCGGGCCCGCCTCGCCGTGTCACTCGGGGGACGGGCGGGCGAGGAGCTGCTGCTCGACGGTGACTTCACCCAGGGCGCCTCCGGCGACCTGCAGTCCGCCACCGCCCTGGCCTTCCGCATGGTCACCGAGTGGGGCATGTCGGAGCTCGGGCTGGCGGCCATGGGTCCCGAGCACGCCGAGCCCGGCCTCGTCCGGGCCGAGGTCGACCGCCTGCTGGGCGAGGGTCTGGCCACGGCCCGCAAGGTGCTCGACGAGCACCGCCACCTGCTGGAGTCGGTGGTGGCCGAGCTGCTCGACGAAGAGACCATCGACGGGGAGCGCCTGGCCGGCATCTGGTCGGGCCAGACCCCGGTCGCCGCCATCGGGACCGGCGCACCGTGAGCGCGACGGCCCGGACCGACAAGCCCCGGCCCTGGGGTGCAGCCGTCCTCGCCCTGAGTGCCTTCCTCCTCATCTCCATGGGCGGGGCCATCGTCGCCGCCCCGGTGACCGTCCCGCTGCTGCTGCTGGCCATCCGCCGGGGTGTCCTGACCGGCGGGATGCGCACGGCGGCCGTGATCGTCGGCGGCCTGACCGTGGCCCAGGTGGGCTGGGCCGCCACCTACCTCATCCTGGACGAGTCCCAGCCCTGGATCTGGCTTCTGCCCCTGGCCGCCGGCGCCGCCGGCATGGTCGGACTGGTCCGGGGCGGCACGCCGGCGCCCGCCACGCCCTGACGAGTCCTCACGGCGGGAAAGCCGGGTTGGTCCCTGCTTGGGCACCGTCGCGCCCCTCGCCCTCTTTGCCCGGTGGCGAAGGAAACTCCGGCGGGGAGCCGAACACTTATGCCTGAGTTGACCTCCCGCAACCAACTCAAATGTGGTGCCTTCTCCTTGCAATGAAGGGCCATCCGGTGCCGGCCGGGTGGCCCTTCAGCGCGCCCGCCGAGCGGCCGGCGCGGGGCGTCAGGAGGCGCTGAGGGAGGCGATTCCCCAGATCATGATGACGAGGCCGAGCACGATGAACCCCACGGTGCGGCCCACGGGGGCCCGCTGCGGGGGCGGCCGGCCGGCCTCCTCGGCTTCCCGGACGATGTCGGCCGGCGGCTGCTTCCGGATGAGGGCCACGAGGTTCCCCAGGAACAGGGCCGCTCCCAGGGCCACGAGGAGCTGGCGCAGCACCTCGTCGTAGAAATCCACGCCCGGGATGCTACCGGCGGGGTGCTAATCCGGACTCAGCAGCTCGGCGATGTCGGCGTCGTCCACCTGACGGCTGATCTCACCGGCCAGGCGCTGGTCGGTACCCTCCCGCCGCTCGACCCGGTTGAGGAGCGGGGCGCCATCGGCGGTGGCGAAGCAGTACTCCGCCCGCTCGCCGTAGGGCGGGGAGGGAACGGCGACGATCCGGCGCAGGGTGAAGCAGCGGGCGGCCTCCCCCGCCACCTCGCGCTCGCCCCCGCCTTCCACCGCATACCACTTGGCCGGAGGCTGGACGACGTCGCGCAGCTCCGACATCTCCGCCGCCAGCGCCTCGTCGAAGGGCACCGTGGCCCCTTCGGGCGCGCACAGGAACTGGCTGTCGACCTCGTCGCAGACCACCTCCCGGCCGCCCACCCGGCCGTTCAACCCGCCGAGCCCGGCCCGGAGGTTGTCGGGCGGCCGGTTCAGCTCCACCACGGTGAGGTCGAGGGCGCCGCCGTTGCGGAGGCGCCGGGTGAAGTCGTAGGTGATGTACCAGGTGGCCCGCCGGGAGCGCTCGTAGGCGTCGAGGAACTCCTGGCGCAGGATGGGCTCGGGCACGGCGGCGGCAGTGGTCGAGGTGGCCGCCGGAGCACCGGCCCCCGGGCTCCCGTCGTCGCCGAGGACAGCTACGACCAGGGCGAGGGCCGGCAGCGTCAGCAACGCCGGTAGGACGCGCGGCCAGTCCCGGGAACCGAACACGACCCGAGGCTAGGCGCCCAAGGCGCGCGCAGCCCTGCGGCTCAGAGCGTCGAAAGTGCACACACCTTCGGCCTAGAAGCGGACGTGCTCTCCCCAGGCGTCCATGAGGGCGGCCTCGCCCAGGATCTCCAGACCGTCGGCGGGACCCCGGTTGTAGAGGAACAGCTCCAGGGCACCGGCCGGGCCCCGCACGGCGACGGGCGCCTTGGCGTGCTCCCGGCGCACCGACACCGCCTCCGGCGTGATCTCGACCAACCACTCGCCCTCGGTGTCGGTGGTGTGGAAGTGGAACGTGCCCTCCACGCTCACGGACTCGGGGTCGTGGCGCCGGCGGAGCTCGACGAAGCCGAGGAACTCGTCGATGCCGTCGGCGGCCAGGTCCGGCGGTTCGACCACGCTGGCGACGCCGGCCGCCGCCTCGGCATCGGCCCGGTGGATGACGGCCTCGTGGGCCATCCGCCGGGGCCAGTAGGAGCTGTCGGCCGGGCCGCCCACCTGCCAGTTCCAGATGGAGAGGTCGGGGCCGGCCTGCTCGAGGTGGGCCAGTAGCGGGGCGACGCCGGCCTCGAACCAGTCGAGCCAGTCCGTCCCCTCCGGCGGGTGGGGGACCTCGTCCCGGTTGGGCATGGACTGGGCCCGCAGCTCGAAGAGCATCGTCACCCAGCGGTGCACACCCGAGAAGTGCTCGACCAGGTTCGTGACCGACCATTCCGGGCAGGTGGGCACCCGGGTGTCGTAGCCGGCCCGCCGGACGGCGGCCGCGAACTGCTCGGAGTTGGTGGCGACGGCCTCGAGGTAGTCCTTCTTGTCCATCGGGCGCTCCTCGTCGACTAGGGGTTCTGGAGACGGATCCTCCCGGCTGCCGAGACAATCCGTCACCAGAACGGTATTCCGGTTCCCAGGTGTGAAACCCGAGCCCTCGGCGTGCCGATGCCTGAAGCAGAGGGGCGACCAACCTGAGGAGCCACAGGATGGATCGAGACGCCCCGACAGCCCGCGACCACCGTGGGACGGCCATCATCTGCTTCAAGGCCGGACTCCTCGCCCGAGAGGCCAACCAGCGGTGGTTCATCCGCGGCCTCCAGGGCGCCGGCTGGCCACGCCAGGCCATCGCCACCTATCTCGGCCTCCCGCGGGAGCGGGTCGACCAGATCGTGACGGGTACGGACGACGTGGCGACGTATCTCGCCTCGCTCTCCGATCGCGAGCGGGACGAGCCCGGACTCAGCCCCGGGTCAGGCTGTCGAAGCGGGTGAGGTCCTCGTTGAAGGCCAGCTTCACCTTGCCCGTGGGCCCGTTGCGGTGCTTGGCCACGATGATCTCGGCCGTGCCCTTGTCGGTGGACTCGGGGTTGTAGGACTCGTCCCGGTAGATGAAGCACACGACGTCGGCGTCCTGCTCGATCGAGTTGTGGGCCACGACGCCGTTGGCGATGAAGTTGTGCGTCCCGAGCACGGTGGCGTCGAACACGGGCTCTGACCCCAGAGGCTCGATCTCGACGATCGCATCCCAGGCCACGTCGCCGGTGACGTCCACCGACCACAACGAGGGCTCCACGGGGGTGGCGACGGCGACCGACATGCGCAGCCGGGCCTGGGGAACGACCGTGGAGGGCGTGGCCAGGGCACAGTTCCCCGGCCGCCGCCTCCAGGTGCCGCCCGAGGGGGCCAGCACCGGGGGGACCGGACGGGGCACGGCCAGGCAGGAACCGACGCGCAGGGCTCCCAACGGCCGCCACCCGGTCGGCGTGCGGAACCTGTGGTTGGCGGTGGCCCGCAGCTGGCGGCCCGAGGCGAGGCGGAGGCGGTAGACGGGCCTGGTCCCGCTGGAGAAGGCGTGGGTGAGGGTGGCGGGGACGAGTCGCCAGCCGTCGTCGAGGCTCCAGACGGGCACGTCCCGCTCGCCGGTGGCCACCAGCGTGCCCAGGGTCACCTCGGCGCCGGTGTCGGCCCGCAGGAGGCGGGTGTCCCCGGTCAGGCAGCCGGACTCCCGGAGGTCGGCGAGCATCGGGCGCTTGTCCTGGCGATACTCCAGGGAACGGTTGAGCTGGGACAGGGCGACCACCGGAGTCTCCAGGTCGCGGGCCAGGATCTTGAGGCCCCGGGACAGCTCGGACACCTCGACCTGGCGGTTCTCGGCCCGGCGGTTGGAGCTCATGAGCTGCAGGTAGTCGACCACCACCAGGCCGAGGTCGCCGTGGAGGGCCTTGAGCCTCCGGGTCCGGGCCCGCATGTCCATCACCGTCAGATGCGGGTTGTCGTCGATGTAGAAGGGGGCCTCGGCCAGGCGGCCGACGGCGTGGCTCACCTTGGTCCAGTCGCTCTCCCGGATCTTGCCCGTGCGAAGCAGGCGGGCGTTCACGCCCGCCTCGGAGCCGAGGATCCGCTGGGTCAGCTCCAGGTAGCCCATCTCCATGGAGAAGAACAGGACCGGCCGGCGGGTCTCCAGGGCCACGTGGGCCCCCACCCCGAGGGCGAAGCTGGTCTTGCCCTGGCCGGGGCGGGCGGCCACCACGACCAGCGCCGACGGCTGGAGCCCGAGGAGCATGTCGTCGAGGTCGTAGAAGCCGGTGGGGACCCCGGTGATCTCGGTCCCGTCGCTCTCGAAGAGCCGCTCGAGCTGGTCGAGGCTCTCCTGGATGGCGTCGTAGAGCGGCGTGAGCGTGGTGGCGATCCGCCGGTTGGCCACGTCGAAGACGAGCGTCTCGGCCCGGTCGAGGGTGGCGGTCACGTCGTCGGGCATCTCGTAGCCCATCTCCGAGATCTCGCCGGCCACCCCGATGAGGCGCCGCAGGAGCGCGTGCTCCTCGACGATGCGGGCGTAGTGGGCGGCGTTGGCCGCCGCCGGCGTGTCCACCTGGATCTGCAGGATGGCGGCCTTGCCGCCGACGACGTCGAGCAGACCGGCCCGGCGCAGCTCCTCGGCCACGGTGACGGGATCGACGGGCTGGGCGGCCGAGTAGAGCGACTGGATCGCCTCGAACAGATGCCCGTGCGCCGGCTTGTAGAAGTCCTCGGAGTGGATCGGCGCCTCGAGGGCGGCGGCGATGGCGTCCTTGGACAGCAGCATGGCGCCGAGCAGCGACTCCTCGGCCTCCAGGTTGTTGGGCGGGATGCGGCCGCCGCCGCGCTGCCGCACCTCGCTGATCGACTGCACCACCCGCCCGCCTCCCGTCTGACCCGGGGTTTCGGGGTGTCCCCGGAAGCACAGCCGGGACATGGTCGCGTCCGCCCCCTGTGGGGAGGAAGACGGAGAACCTAGGTACAACCTGTGGATTTCAGCTGGGTTTATCCACAGGTATCCAAACGTATGTTCGTATCATGAGGCGCGCGCCACCGCCGGTCAAGCCCCGGCTCCGCGACTACTGGGCGACGACCTCGACGGTGATGGCGACGGGAACGTCGGGGTGCAGGCGCACCGGCACCTCGTGCACCCCGAGCGTCTTGATCGGTTCATCCAGGTGCAGCTTGCGGCGATCGATCTGCATGCCCGTCTGGGCCTCCAACGCCTCGGCCACGTCCGTGGTGGTGACCGACCCGAAGAGACGGCCCCCCTCGCCGGCCCGGGCGGTGATCTCGATCCGCCGGGCTTCGAGGAGACGGGCCGTCGCTTCGGCGCCCTCCCGCTCCTTGGTGTCGCGCACCTGCCGGGACCGCTTCATGGCCTCGGACTGCCGGGCCGATCCCTTGGTGGCATTCATGGCCAGACCCTTGGGGACGAGGTAGTTGCGGGCGTACCCGTCGGCTACCTCGACCAGGTCGCCTTTGCGACCCAGGTTGGCCACATCGGACCGTAGGACGATCTTCACCGCACTCTTCTCCTAGAAGGGTTCGTCGCCGAAATCGTCGTAGGTCGGCGCCGGCTCGTTCTGGACGGGGCGGCCGTAGCCGCCCCCTCCACCCTCGCCACCCGAGCCGCCGGGACCGCCCTCGCCACCGCGCCGCTGGGTCTTCTCCACCTGAGCCGTGGCCCAGCGCAGGCTGGGCCCCACCTCGTCGGCGATGATCTCCACGACGCTGCGCTTGACGGGGTTGTCGCCTTCCTTGGTCTCGTAGCTGCGCTGCTCCAGGCGCCCGGTGACGATGACCCGGGCCCCCTTCTTCAGCGACGACGCCGCGTTCTCGGCCATGTCCTGCCAGCAGACGACGTCGAAGAAGCTGGTCTTCTCCTGCCACTCGCCACTGTTGCG
>JBOGFE010000035.1:0-12511 GCA_050741935.1 Acidimicrobiia bacterium
CATGAATGCTGCCGGGGGAGTTACCGCCGGCGCTGGTGCCATTCCCGGACATCAACGACACTCGCGTCATGCCCAAGCCGGGTTCGGGGTTGGTCACGATCCTCTTCACCAATCTCGTGGGCTCGACCCGGCTGCTCCAGCGGATCGGCGACGACCGGGCCGAGGAGGTGCGCCGGGTCCACTCCTCGCTCCTGCGGGAATCGGTGGCGGCCAACCGCGGTCGGGAGGTGAAGAACCAGGGAGACGGGTTGATGGTCGTCTTCCCGAGTGTCCTCGACGCGCTGCGCTGCGCCGTCGCCGTCCAGGAGGCGGCGGAACGCCACAACGACGAAGGAGACCAGCCGCTCCTCCTTCGGGTCGGGCTGCACGCCGGGGAGCCTTACCGGGAGGAAGACGACCACCTCGGTTCTGCGGTGTTGACCGCCAAGCGGATCTGCGATGCGGCCAAGGGCGGCCAGATCCTCGCCAGCCAGACGGTGGCGCAGCTGGTCGGCACCCGGGGCGGGTTCAGCTTCCGGCCGGTCGGGAGACTGAAGCTCAAGGGTCTCGCCGAGTCGATCCCGGCCGTCGCCGTGGAATGGGGGCGTGCCCTCACCGGGCATCCCCCGAAGGACCGGCGGGGCCGCCGCCGAGAGCCGACTCGCCCGCCGGAGGATCGAGGACCGGCCATCGTCGGACGGGAGCGCGAGCTCGAGGTCCTCGAAGCCGAGCTCGCCCGGGCGAGGGCGGGCGAGTTCCGCTGCCTCCTCGTGACGGGCGAACCCGGCGTCGGCAAAACCCGGTTGGTGGCCGAGTTCATGGGCCGCCGTCACGACCGCGTCCTCGGGCTGCAGGGCCGGGCCCACCCCCTGGGGGCAACATCGTCCTTCGGCCTCTGGTCGGAGGCCCTGGAGGGACACCTCCGGCAGCTCGAGCCTCCGGCGATCTCCGACCTCTGCGGCGGATTTCTCGATGACCTGGCCGCCGTGCTGCGCAGCGTGGCCGCCACCCGCGGTTCGGTGCCCGAGCGCGAGCCGCCCCGGACCCGCCTGCTCGAAGGCCTCGCCGTGCTCCTCGCCGAGCTCGCCCGGGCCCAACCCGTCGTCGCCTTCCTCGACGATGCCCACTGGGCCGACGCCTCCTCCTGGGAGGCGCTGCAGTACCTCGCCCGGAACCTGCCGCAGCGCCCGCTGCTGGTGATCCTCGCCGCCAGGCCGGCGGAGCTGGGCGAGCAGCCTCTGCCCGTCCAGGTCCTCCTCGGGCTCGAGCAGGACGGGTCCCTGGGGCGCCTGGCCCTCGGTCCGCTCGACGCCGGTGGAGTCGGCGCCCTCGCCCGAGCGGTGACGGACGGCGAGCCGCCCGCCGCCCTCATCGGCTGGCTGATGGCTCGCTCGGGCGGCAATCCGCTGTTCGCCCTCGGTCTCCTCCGCGCCCTGCTGGAGGAAGGTGCCGACCCCTCCAACCCCCGCCTCCAACAGCTCCCGGAGGGACTGGCCGGGCAGGTCCAGGCCCGCGTGCGGAACCTTCCCCCGGCGGCCGCTTCGATGCTCGAGCTGCTCGGCGTTCTCGGCCGGCGGGTGGAGCTCGGTGAGCTCGCCACCCTCGGCGGGCACGTCGTGGACGAGGTCATCGAGACCGTCGAGACCCTGCTGCATGCCCGCCTGGTGCTCGAACACGAACGGGGTGCCACCCTCGAGTACGAGATCGGCCATCCCCTCGTCCAGGAGGTCATCTACCGCGGGATCACCGGCGCCCGACGCCGGCGGCTCCACCGACGGATCGGCCGGGCCCTCCTGGCCGGCGGGCGCCTGGGTGAGGCCGCTCCCCACTTCGCCCGCTCCGCCGGGCCCGGCGACGACGAAGCCATCGGCGCGCTGGCCGACGCCTTGCGCCAGGCCGAGGCACGCGGCTCCTACCGGGAGGCGCTGGCCATCCTCGCCTCGCTCCTCGAGCTGGTCCCGCCCGGCGACGAGCGCTGGCTCGTGGTGGCGGAGACCCTGGCCATCCGGGCCGAGTGGGTCCCCGATCATCGCGGCGATCTCTACGCCGTGACCGCGGTACGGGCCATGCAGGAGGTCGACCGGGTCCTGGCCACCTCCGCCGATCTCGTCCGCCGGGGTGTCGTCAAGCTCCGTCTGGCCAGCTTCCTCAGCTTCGGCACGGGGGAGCTCGAAGAGGCCGGGCGCCATGCGACCGAGGCGAGGGACCTCTTCGCCGAGGCCGGCGACAACCACCTGCGCCTTCTCGCCGACCTCGAGGTGGCGGCGGTCGCCGCCACCGGCGGGGACTATGCCGGGGCGGTAGCCCTGGGCCGGCGCGCGGCTGAGGAGGCGGAGGCGGCGGGCGACCGGTTCGCGGCCATGCAGGCGCACGGGCGGGCGGTCGGCTGGTTCTCCATGCTGGCCGGTTGGTTCGCCGAGGCCGAGGCGGCTGCCCGCCGCGCCATGGCCATCGCCGAGGCCGACGGCTCGAGGTACTTCCATTCGCTCATGCTCGGGCTGCTCGGTCTGAACGCCGCCGTCCAGGGCCGGATCGACGAGGGCACGGTTCGCTTCGAAGAGGCCAAGGCGGCGAACCCGGATTGGCGGGACAGCATGCTCCCGGAATTCGAGTGCATCATGCCCTGCCTGGGAGGCGATTTCGTCCGGGCGGTGGCCCTCGCCCGGGAGGCCGTGGCCTGGCAACCGACCGGGTTGAGCCGGCGGCGGGCCTACGGGATGGTCTTCGCCGCCCTGTCCGCCGCCGAGACGGGCGCCTTCACCGACGCCTCGCGCTTCCTCGCCCTGGGCCTGGACGCCTTCCAGGGCCGGGAATTCTTCGGCGCCCTGGGAGCCCTCCGCTGGGCCGAGTCGGTCCTGAGCAGCCGACGAGCCGGAGGCGGGCCGCCGACGAGTCCCCTGCCCCCGATGCCGCCGACGGGGACGACCGTGCTCGGACCCTTCTTGTACTCCCCGTTCTGGCTCCTCGATCTCGCCGAGATGGCCGGGGAGGCAACCGAGGTGGAGGCGGCCACGGCGGCGGCGAGGCGGCTCGACGAGCTGGCCCCGGAACTGGATCGGCCCCTCTACGCCGGTATCGCCGCCCTCGCCCACGGCTGGGCCGATCTGGCGGCCGGCCGGTCGTCCTCGGCGGCGGAAACCGGCCAGCGCGCCGTCGAGCTCCTGTCGACGACCGGCTGCCGAGCCCTGCTGGGCAGGGCTCACTATCTCCTCGGCCGGACACTGCGCGATCGGACCCAGGCCATTGCCGCCCTGGAGTCGGCCGCCACCATCTTCACCGCCTGCGGCGCCACCTGGCGACGGGACCGGGCCCTCGATGCCCTCCGGGCCATGCCGGGCCGGGGACGGCGGGTGGCCGCCGGTGTCCTCGGACCAGGCTCGCTCACCGGCCGAGAATGGGAGATCGTCCGACTGGCGCGCCTGGGCCTGACCGCGGCCGAGATGGCCAAACAGCTCTCGATCAGCCCGAGGACAGTCGAGGCGCACCTGGCCAACGCCTACGCGAAGCTCGGGGTGCGATCGAAGGTGGAGCTGGCCCGGCGGGCAACCGAAATCGGCCTCTGACCACGACCAGGAATACGTAGGCCGCTACGTAGCTCTACGGGCGACGTGATCCTGCCGGCGACTTACCGTCGACCCTCTGAAGCGAACTGTGAACAGAGGGGGAATCGTGAAGGTGCGAATGCTGTTCGTCGGCGTCCTGGTGCTGCCGCTGTTGGCACCGGCCGGGAGCCAGGCGCAAGCGAATCCGACCAATTGTGAGGCCAGGGTTGTCATGGATTTCTCCCCGGGCTTCTGGAGGGAAGGCAACTCCGGGACCCTCACCACCAACGGAGAGACCGGAACGGTGACGTGCGACGGTCCCGTGAACGGCAAGCAGCCCACTGGTCCGGGGACCTTCGGAGCTTCCGGCCGCTACGGGACAGAGGACCCCGACACATGCAGCGACATCGAAGGCGTCTTCGAGAACTCCTCGACGCTGCCCACCGGCGACGGCGAGGAGAACTTCAAGAACAAGGGCACCTGGGCCGCCGGGACCTTCAAGGGCGGCGGCGCCTTCGGCGGCGATTTCTCCGGCGACCGGGCCAACGGCACCTTCGAGGCCACCCCGAAGGAAGGCGACTGCGTTTCGGCGCCCATGACCAAGCTCAACGTGGTGGTCCGCTGGACGGAGAAGGGCTGAGGCCCACTGTCGTTTGCATTGCATGTGTCGTGGTCGACATGGATGTCGGTTCGAGCTCATGTGAGCATTGGCCGGGGTGCCGTTGGCGCCATTCCGACATCCGAGGGACGTGTTCCACCCGAGTAGGGGTCGAGGAGGTCGTGATGGCCAGAAGAGGCAGGCCCGTCAGGGGTCGAACCAAGCTCATCGTTCTCGGCGCCGCTCTCACGCTCGCCGGGTCGATACCCGGAGGTCTTCCCTGGGCCTCCGGGGAGGAGGCCCGGGCTGCTCTCGGCGAGACGAGGGTGTTCGCACGGGTTCCGGCCCCCGGTGGTGCCGGCGGGTTCCTGGTGGACGGTGACACGGTCTGGACGACCACCCTCGCCTTCATGCAGCCGGAGGTGGACCAGTGGCCGGTATGGGCCTACGACCGCCGTACCGGACTCGAGCAGGTCGAAAAGACGTTCAACATCCCCCGTCCGGGCCCCGCCATGATGGCGCTGCGGGGAATGGCACGCGACGCGCAAGGTCGCGTCTACATCGTCGACATGAACGGCCGGGTCCTGCGTGCGACGTGGCCGAGCACGGGCGAACAGCCGGTCGTCGAGGTGTACGCCACCATCCCCAGCCATGGCGATGGCACTGCCTACCTCCCCTGGGCCGGGGTATCGATGCCGGTCGACATCACCTTCGACGCCGCCGGCAACGCCTACATCGCCGACATCAACTTCCCGGTCATCTGGCGGGTCCCGCCGGGTGGTGGTACGGCCCAACTGTGGTTCGTCGACCCCGTGCTTCAGGGTGCCGGCTTTGGAACCGCGGCGGCCAGGCTGGCGCCCAACGGCCGGGACCTGTACTTCTCCATGTGCCTGTCCTCCTCCCCGCATCACCCGCTCGAAGGGGTGATCTACCGCATCCCGGTCGACGCCCCGACCCCCTCCGAGATGACCGAGGTCTTCCGGGTGCCCGAATCGTGTCCCGCCGGCCTCGCGTTCGGAGCCTCGGGGAAGCTCTATGCGAGCTTGTTCCTGGCCAACCAGGTCCTCGTCCTCGGTCCGGACGGCACCGAGGAACGGCGCTTCCCGTCCAAGGAAGCCAACGCCCGCCAGGAGATTCCCTACGACGGGCCCGGCCTCCTCGACTTCGGCGGCGACGGCTGGCTCCTGGTCGGCAACGAGTCCGTGACGCCACAGAAGCACTGGGCCATCCTCAAGGCTTTCGTCGACGACACCGCTGCTCCCCTTGTCGAGCCTTCATTGCCCTGAGCGGAAGGAGATGGTGACGATGAAGCGTTACCGGGCAGCCCAACTGGTGGTGCTCGTCGTGGCCGGCGCGGCCTGCGGAGGGAACGAAGACAGTGGCGGCACCCAGCCGGTGGCCGAGGCGTACACCGTTGAAGTCGACGGCCGGGCGGACGGCTTCTCGGCGGGCTTCGCCGCCTTCTTCCCCGCCCAGGTGGCGGTACACCCCGGTGACACCGTGACCGTCAGGCTCAACGCCGCCTCCGGCCAGCCCCACACCGCCACCGTAGGGACACTGGTCGACGCCGGCGCGGCCCGCCTGGCCGACCTCGGTCCGCAGGCCTCGCTCGCCGCTCAGGAGAACTCGCCGGAGATGCTCCGCCTGCCGGACGCCTACCCCCATGAGGTGACGGGTGGCCCGCAGGACGCCAACCAGTCCGCCGCCCAGGCGTGCTACCTCGACCGCGGCGTCCCGCCCCTGTCACAGACCGGAGGCGGCCCCGGCCTGCCCCCGGCGGGAAAAACCAACCTTCGATGGCAACCAGAGCTTCTACAACAGCGGGGTGCTGATGGAGGCGGGGGATGAGTTCAGCATCCCCCTGGCCACGACGATCAAGCCCGGCAACTACAACCTGATGTGCATGCTGCACCGCTCGGCCGGCATCGGCCAGATCACCGTCGTGCGCCCCGACGAGCCCGTCCCCACCCCCGCCGAGGCTGCGGCCGAGGGCCGGCGGCAGCGCCAGCACCTCGTGGACGTGCTGCGGCCGGTTGCCGCCCAGGCGGACCGGGCGACGCCCGACGCCGCCCTGGCCGGGGCCGTCGACCCGAGCGTCTACAACGCCCTGGTGACGCAGTTCGGTCCCCAGACCGCTTCGATTCCGGCGGGAGGCACGGTGACCTGGCAGGTCAACGGCTTCCACACCATCAGCTTCGGGGCCCCGGCCGACGCCAACGGCTCGCTCATCAAGGACCCGGACGGCAGCGTCCACCTCAACCCCAAGGGGGTCCTGCCCGCGGGCTACGAGGTTGCCGAGGCCGCCTTCGACTACCCCCCGCCCGATGATGGCCGGCCGGTCGTGATCGACGGAGGCAGTTGGGACGGCGTGGGATTCCGGAGCACCGGGCTGGTGGGGTTGTACGCGCCGGTGGTCGTCACGCTGCGCCAGACGTTCATCAAGGCCGGCACCTACCCCTACCGGTGCCTGTTCCACCCGGCGATGGCCGGAGCGGTGAAGGTCGGCTGAAGGATCGATCTGGAGCGAAAACCGCAGGGAACGTTCCGGCGGCGCTCGTTGTGGAGACGATGGGACTCGAACCCACGACTTCCTGCTTGCAAAGCAGCACGGAGCGTGTCCAGCCAGTGCATTTCCGTGTCTTCTCGTACCGGCTCGTGCCCGCCTATTTCGAAGTGTTTGGGCTGGTCAGCAGGGGTTCAACCGTCCGCAGGGTGCCATCTCGTACTGTGTCGTGCCGATCCGTTGCTCACTGTGCGGGACCACCGTCGTCGCGCCATTCGGCTACGTCTCTGGCTACGTCGATCACGAAAATCTCTCTGCGCCGGGCGCAGGGGGTCACCGGAAAAAGGCCCTTTGGCCCCAACGGAGCCGCAAACGTAGCCGGCGCTCGGCGACCCGGGGCGGCCGTCTACGGCGCGACGAGACGTCCCAGGTGCAGGCGGTGCTCGAAGTCGCCCGGGTCGAAGGCGTCGGGATCGAAGCTGCCGCCCACCCACTCGAGCATCGAGTCGTGCTCCTCGTGGTCCGGGTCGTTGATGGCCGCGAGAAACTCCTCGTAGCCCCACACCCCGCCGCAGTCCTCCGGCGGGCAGGCCCGCCGCCCGCCGGTACATGACGGGTACGTCGCCCCGGGCGCCGGCATGACCTTCTCGACGACGACCTTGTGGCGCCAGTCGTCGCCGAAGTCGTACCAGTAGAGGAACGACGAGCCGGCCTTGGCGACGCTGCCCAGACGAACCCGCCGCTCGTCCTTGGGCGGCGGCCCCCAGCTCTCGCCGTCGTCGATGCCGTACTGGACGCCGTCGATCTCGAATTCGTGGAGATGGCAGTCCCACCATCCAAAGGCCGCCTGCAGGACATCATGCAGGCCGGCCAGCGCGATGTCCTCCGGTACGACGACACGCCGCCACACCGGCGGCTTCGTGCCGAGGATCGTCGCTTTGAGCTGATACACCCGCTTCCCCATCGGCGCTCCTCTCTGCCCGTGTTGGAGGCTACGCCGATCGGATCCCGCCGTGGCGGACCCTTCGGAGGCTCGGCAGGCGTCATGGAGTGCCCGGTCGTTGCCATCGGGGTGCCCAGTGACACGCAACACTGAGCGTGACGTCGCAGCCCCCTGCCGCCGCCGCCGGGGCCGCATGCCGATCCCTGCCGAATCGGGCGGGGTTGTGGATCCACGACGACGGACGGCGGGAGCCGCACGTTGCGGGCGCGCCGGCGTTCCGGGCCGTCGACCGGTTCAGCCGCCGGGCGGTGTGCGCCACATCTTCGTGAGGGTAGGGCCGTTCGGGAGTTCGATCAGGCCAGTGGTCATGAAGCCGTGGCGTTGGTACAGGGCGAACGTTCCGAGGGGTTGGTCGACTCGAGGTAGGCGGGCAGCTGGGCTCCGTCGACCACGGCGAGGCTTTGCCGTAGGAGCGCGCTGCCCAGACCCTGCCGTTGCGCGGAGGGGATGGTGGCGATCACCCCGAGGTACCACAGCGGCTCGGGCGGATGGTGTTCCTGCATGGCGGTGTCGAGGACGCCGAGGCGTGCGAGGTCGTCGGCATTGCACACCTCGTCGAGCACGGCGCCGAAGCGCTCTCCTCGTTCCGGCGGCCATGGGGGTGGGTCGGGAGGCGTCCTCGCCGCGCAGCTGCCGGGAAGGAGATAGGTGGCACCCAGCGGGACCAGCGCCTACCGAGCAAGGAACTCGAAGAAGCGGGCGAGCTTCGAGGTTCGACCCGGCTCCTGGAAGACCCAGCTGAGCACCGGATCGTCGGCGAAGCCTTCGGCGAGGACTCGGCCGACTTCGTCGGCGTCGCCGGCCGCGGCCATGCGAGCGAGGGAGGTCACGGCCGCAAGACCCAGAACCGCCACTTGTCGTGGGCGATGTCGACGGAGCTGATCATGGCGAATCCGGCATCGGCGGCGAGGCCCTCGAGCGTTGCCGGCCGACATGGCCGCAGCGGAGGACGGTCAGGTGGTGATCCAGCCGGGGTCGTCGATCACAAGACGCCAGATGCCGTCGGGCTGCTGACGCGCGACGACCGTGGCATCCCCCGCCATGTCGACAGCGCTGCCGTCCTCCGCCGTTGCCGACAAGGTCCAACCCGAGTAGACGAGCACAATGTCACCCGCCTTGAGGACCTTCTTGGTCTTGAGGTCGATTCTGGGTTTCATAGCCAGGTAACCGTTCAACGTTTCACGGATGGCTTCGACGCCCGAGATGACCTCTCCCGAAGGGAGAACGAACGTCGCCCCTTGTTCGTACAACGACACAACCGCATCTGCGTCCCCGTTGTTGAAGGCCTCGGCCCAGACCGGGTCGATCTGCTCTGGTGTACGCGCCGTCATCTGCTACCTCCCGTTCACCGCTTCGAACCAACCGCTCGGCCGAAAAAGCTGCACGCAGCACAACCGGCCACTTGGCTCGGCCGGCCGCAACATACCGCCACACCGAACGGGCGTCTATGACGGCAGAGACACACCCGGTATGACGGAACGGCACTCAGGACAGAACGACTGGTATGGCACCGACTGCTTCGGCGCGGCGGCTCCTGACGATCAGCACAGCACGCTTCGTGACCAGGCCCATGATCGGTCACGAGCACAAATCCGCGACCGAGCGCCGATTATGCGCTGAGAATGCCCGTCGGACGCTCGGCCGCGATCATCCCGGGGCACTGGCCTCCAGGATCGCATCGGCGACTTCGGAGGGCTGGGTGAAGCAGGCCTCGTGGGTGGCGTCTATCTCGACGAAGCGATGCTCACCGAGGCGCTGGGGGAATCTGGGGCACCAGGCGAATTCGCCGGGCGGCATCGCTATATCCCGCCGACCGTTGATGTAGCCCCGGATCACATTGAGATCCCGTACAGCAACGGTGTTCTTCGTCTGGTTGACGCCGGATGGCTCGGGAGAGAGCAGGCTGTGGACGATCCGCTGAGCTTCCTCCCCGGCATCTTGCATGAACGCCTGCTGAAACACTTCGAACGGAAGTGGTATCGAGCGGTCCGGGGTGCCGGCCGCAAGTTTCCCGAAGGCTTCGAGGTACTGCGGTGGGAGAACGTCTTCAACACACTCGCCTGGCTCAAGCACGAACGCGTTCCAGTAGACGAGACCCCTGAAGGCGGTTGATCACTCGCGGGGCGGCGCCCGAGAGCACGGTTCCACCCCAGCTGTGTCCGACCAGGATGAGATCACGTAGGTCCCGTTCCTCGATGAACTCGACCAGGGCGTTGATGCAATCCTCGTTTCTGATGCCTGCCCGTTCGGCACCTACGCCGTGACCGGGCATCGTTGGAGCGAAGGCGACATGGCCCCTCTCGGCCAAGCCCGCTACGACCGGGCCCCAACACCAGCCACCGTGCCAGGACCCGTGAACCAAGACGTAGGTTGACATCTCCGCCTCCTCGCCCATGCACCCCGAGAGGCCCGACAGGCACTCGGGCCCGCCCTTCCTTGAACCGGCCACATCGCGTCGCGCGAGATGCTATGACCAGTTAGCTTTCTGCACCATCGGGCCCGTTGGACAGAGCCGTAAGGCACCCAGATCGACGGCTCGGCGTGCAGATCACCCGGGAAGACGAGTCCTCAGGATTGCCACGCTCCGTGAAATCCGCGGCCTAGGAGAATGCGAAGATCAGCTCGAGGATGACCACGCGAGGACCCGGCGTCGGGTCGGCGGAGGGCCGCGGCGAAACTGGTCATCGCCTTGGTGGCCGAGACCGGCCGGCGGCTTCGAGGGTTTGAGCGAACACCTCGATGTCGACTCGGGTGACGGCGAACAGGGTGAGGTTGCGCTCCGCGCACCAGCCGGAGAACTGGCGCAGGTCCAGGGTGTAGGCCGCAGAGACGCCCTGACGTCAGAGCCCAAAGTCCATTCCGCGTCCGTGCGCTGGGCGGGGCCGCGGAGGGGGCGAGGTCCGCGGCTCGATCCATCCAGGGGCGCTCCCCGGCCGAGCCTGCGCTTCAAGAACGAAGCCGCCCGTCCCGTCGGTTCACCAGCCGCGGAGGATCTTGCCGAGGCTGCGGGCGGCGTCAACCAGGGCCGGATGACCGGCGATGGCCTGGATGTCGACGACCTCGAGGGCGTCGTCGGCCCACAGGCCGATGACCGTCCAGTGCGGGCGGTGGAAGGACCACCACCGCACGCCCGCCCAGGGGCCCTCCTCGTGGATCCGCCGGGCCCAGGCCTGGGTGGCCGGCCGGTCCCGGGCGATCACCTGGGTCGGCCGCAGGCCCCGGTCGAGCAGGTTGCGGGCGTCGTCGAGGTCGAGCAGCGGATGGCGTTGTTCGTCGAGCCGGTAGACCCCGAGCGCCCGGGTGGCACCCGGCAGCTGCGGAAAGCGGAGCATGGACGGCTGCCAGATGGTGAGGTTGCCGAACGCCTCGGCGACCGCCGCGGCCGGATCGAGCGCCAGGTAGCGGACCCGGTAGCGGTCGGGGTTGTCCAGCCGGCCGAGACCCTGATCGGGATGGACGTAGAGCGGGTGGCCGGGCTGGTCGGGTCGCCGTGCCGCAGGGTCGTGGGGGAAGACCCGGTGGACGAGCACTACGCGTAGGCGCCCGCCGCCTCGGCCCGGGCCGCCGCGACCACCTCGGCGCTTCCCCGGACGCGCAGCACGTCGATCGGCCGGGCGCCGTCGAGGTGGGCATTGGGAGTCTGCAACCAGTCGCTGGCCACCTCGGGGACCCAGACCTGGAGGAGCGTGGCCAGCACGTGGTCCAGGTCGACCAGCAGCCGGGCCGCTTCGGGCCCGGGCGTCTCCTGGCCGCTCCGCCACCGGCTCGGCTGGCTGGGGGACACGCCGAGGAGGTCGGCGACCGCCCGTACGCCGCCCAGATGGTCGACCACGAAGGCGGTCCGCTCCCGCGGCAGCCACGCCACCGCCGCCTCCGGGCTCCGACGGCGCCCCGGCTTGGCCGCGCCTCGGCTCCGTGTCGGGGGAACGTCCGGTGGGATCGCGGGGTTCGAGGCCATCAGCACCATCATACATATTGCCCAACAAGTTCGTTGGGCAACCTGACTTTTTCCGTGCCGCCGGCTTCGATTCAGCCGCCCGCTCGAGCAACCAGTTCCACGCCTCGATGGCGTCGGCGGAATGGCCAGGTGCGTCGCTGCTTACCTCCCCGGCTGTGCCCGGGTCTCGAGGCGTCGGCAACGGCATCGCCCAGCTTGGGGAGCGCGGGCAACAGCACCCCGCTCAGACCTGAACGCGAAGAAAAGGCGCACCAAGCCGGCGCGTTGAGGTTTTCGTTCAGACCGGCGTTGAGGATCGCGTTGAGGGTCGGGGTGCATGTTGGGCACGAAGTTCGTCGAATCGGGAATTCCCGTCGCATTCCCGATTCGAAATTTCCCGTCCCAAGAGCCGTTTCGGGAACCTCACCGGGAAGGTGACCGGGAATCCCGTTTTGCATGATCGGCCCAAGCGGCGCGTCGCGTTTTCCGGACTCGGCCGCCAATCGTTGTGTGACTCCTGAGTAAGCACCATGGAGGTGGCGCTGGTGGACCGCCCCGAGCGGTTGGTGTTATCGGTCACCGAGGCCGCCGAGATGCTCGGCATCTCGCGGAGCCTTGCCTATCAGCTCGTCGCCCGCGGCGAGTTGCCCTCCCGCCGCCTCGGCGGGCGCATCGTCGTCCTCCTCCGGCCGCTCCAGCGGCTCCTGGACGGCGAACACGTCGACGACGCGGCGGAGACGGTCAAGCAGGAACCCGACGGGCTCCCGGTATCCCCGGCGCGGTCGCTGAGGGCACTGTGACGACGACAGCGGGCACCGCCCACCGTGCGGCGCCGCGTGGGCCGATGACGGCGGCCGGCCGGCACGTTCCCCGGGCGTGGCCGTCACCCCCAATCCCAACCGCGAGCCCGCGACCCGAACCCACCCGCTCCACCGCGTCCCCGCACCCC
>JBOGFE010000036.1:0-7259 GCA_050741935.1 Acidimicrobiia bacterium
TCTCGGCAGCTGAGCAACCGCGAACCCCCCACGGAGCAACATCACCCGAAACAAGGCTGGCGACCCGACCATGAGCTCACGCCTCAGAAGCCGCCTCAACACGACCCGTTCGACACCAGTCACCTAGAGCGACTCAACGAGCAGCCGGCGCCCGCTGGTCGATGCGATCGGCGGGCGACTGGCCGGAGAAGTCCTCGTCGTAGGTCCAGTCCGGCTGCTTGCGCCGGTTGGACTCATCGATGGTGGCCCGCTCTCCGTCGAGGTCGACGATGGGGGCGATGGTGACCGGGTCGACGGGCGGCCGGCCGGCGTCGCGCAGGCAGACGGCCAGCGATTCGGGGAAGCGCCGGAGGAGGCTTCCCACCACCCGCTGCTGCTGGGTGGCGAGGTAGCAGCGGGACTCGTCGGTCACCGTCGCCGCCCGGTCGGCCAGGTCGGTGAGGTCGTGCTCGGTGGCCTCGGAGCGGCACAGCCGGTCGAGGATCTCGGCGATGGCCAGCCCATCCTGCTTGCACGGTGTGCACTGCCCGCACGACTCCACGGCGAGGAACCGGGCCACGCCCTGGGCCACCGCCACCAGGTCGTCGGACTCGTCGAAGACGATGAACCCGGCCGCCCCGAGCCCGGAGCCTGCGGACTCCATGCCCTCGTAGCTCACGGGGGCGTCGAGGTCGGAGGGGGAGAGGAGCGGGTGGGCCACCCCGGAGAGCACGGCCCGGACCGGCCCGTGGCGGGGCCCGCCGCCCAGGGCTTCGATCACCTCGCAAAGGGGCGTCCCCATGGGGAACTCACCCACTCCGTGGCGCCGGGTCGAGCCGCTGACGGTGCACACCGCCGTGCCCGGAGAGTCGGGAGTGCCCAGCTCCCGGTACCACGCCGGCCCGTGGGCCAGCACGAGGGCGACCTGGGCCATCGTCTCGGCGTTGTTGACCAGGGTCGGGGGGGCGGGGGTGCCGGGGCCGGGGTCGGCCAGCATCGACCCGGCGGCGGAGACGGGGTCGGTGCCGAGCTCCTCCACCCCGTGGCGGAAGGGCGGGGCGATGCGGGGGAAGGGGGCCCGGCCGTCGAGCACCTCGAGCAGGGCGGTCTCCTCGCCGTAGAGGTACTCGGAGGGTCCCTCGCAGACGGCGAGGCCCACACCCGTCGTCCACCCGGCCGTCTCGATCTCGTCGATGGCCCGTCGCAGCCGGGCCAGCTCGGGATGGAACGAGGCCTTGAGGGCCACCACGATGCTGTCGGCCCTCACGGTGTGGGCCGCCACCAGCGCCCCTTCGAGGATGCGGTAGGGGTTGCGCCGCAGGAGCATGCGGTCCTTGAACGACCCCGGTTCCCCCTCCGAGGCGTTGACCACCACGGTGGCGGCGATGACGTCGGAGGCGTGCTCGGCCACGGTGCGCCACTTGCGCCCGGTGGGGAACCCGGCTCCGCCCCGGCCCCGGAGGCCGGACGCCTCCATCTCCTCGATGGTGGCTGCCGGCCCGAGCCGGAGTGCCGCCTTCAGGGCACTCCCTCCGCCGGCGGCGGCGTAGGTGTCGAGGTCGGGAACCGGTTGCTCATCCAGGACGCGGCTGACCGGTGGCATGGCCAGGACGTACCGCAACCGCTGACCGGGCCAAACCCGGCTCCACTACGGTGCGGGGCATGGAGGGTCGGAGTTCGGTCGTCCACCTGCCCCGGTTCTGGTACGTGGCCTGCCTGTCGTCGCAGCTGAAGGGGCGCCGGCCCCTGGCCCGCACCGTGCTCGGCACCCCGATGGCTCTGTTCCGGGACGGTGCCGGCCGCGTGGCCGCCGTCCTCGACCGCTGCCCGCACCGCAACGTGCCCCTGTCCATCGGCCGGGTCACCGGCGGGCTCCTGCAGTGCGCCTACCACGGCTGGCGCTTCGACGCCGGCGGGACCTGCCGGGAGGTGCCCGGGCTGTGCGGGGAGCCCCCCGAGCGCCGGGCCCGGGCCGCGACCGCCTTCCCGGCCCGGGAGCGGGACGGGTTCGTCTGGGTCTGGCCCGACGCCGAGTCGGAGCCGGTGGGTGAGCCCTTCGCCTTCCCGGCCGCCGGCGACCCGGCCTACAGCACGGTGCGGCGCACCTTCAGCGTGGCCGCCGGGTTGCACGCCGCCCTCGAGAACACCCTCGACGTCCCCCACACCGCCTTCCTCCACGGCGGCCTGTTCCGGGGCGGCCGGGAGCCGGTGGAGGTCGAGGTGGTGGTCCGCACCGGCCCCGACCGGGTGGAGGCGGAGTACATCGGCGAGCCCCGCCCGCCCGGGGTGGCGGGCCGGCTGCTCGCCCCCGGGGGTGGCGTGGTCACCCACTATGACCGGTTCCTGCTCCCCTCCATCGCCCAGGTGGAGTACCGCCTGGAAGACAATCACCTGCTGGTCACGTCGGCCTTCACCCCGGTCTCCGACACCGAGACCCGCCTGCACGCCGCCGTGACCTTCCACCTCCGGGTGCCGCACAGCCTGATCCGGGTGGCGCTGCCGCCCATCGCCTCGATGATCTTCGCCCAGGACGCCAAGATCCTGACCCGCCAGGCGGAGAACGTCGCCCGCTTCGGCGGCGAGCAGTACGCGTCCACCGAGCTCGACGTCCTCGGCCAGCACATCCTGCGCCTGCTGCGCCGGGCCGAGCGGGGCGAGACCGGCGACGGCGCCCGTCACGGGGGCCCGGTCGGCGCCGCTGACATTCGGGTGCGGATGCGCATTTAACCGGGCGACATCCTCCCGCCGTCGCTCAAAAGCCCCCTGCTGCCTGCCGATGGGGGACGAGAGCAACGGAGGAGAGAGCGTCCTCAGGGCCGGACTGCCTCCAGCACCCGCAGGTAGTTGGCCCCGAGCACCTTGCTGATGCGGGCCTCGGCGAAGCCGGCGGCCTGCATGCGTTCGACGAGGTGGGGGAGGCCGAGGACCGTCCTGAGTGTGGTGGGCGGAACGATCGTCCCGTCGTAGTCGCTGCCGAGGGCGGCAACATCCTCGCCGCCCACCGTAATCAGGTGGGCGAGGTGAGCGACGACGGCGTCGGCCGTCACCCGCCAGGGCGGGCGGCCGAGGAAGCCGCGGTGGAACATGATTCCCACCACCCCGCCGCGGCCGGCCAAGGCCCGGATCTGATCGTCGTCCAGGTTCCGCCACGACGGCCGCACCCCGCACACCCCGGTGTGGGAGACGATGGGCGGCAGGTCGGGGTCGTGGGCGGCCAGGGCCTCCCGGAACCCGGGCCGGGAGATGTGGGCCAGGTCGACGATGATGCGGGCCTGGTTGAGGGCGGCGACGTAGTCGCGGCCGACGGCGGTGAGCCCGCCCCGCCCCCGGGACCGGCCCAGCGGCGAGCTGGTGGCCCCCAGCGGTGAGTCGGTCAGGTGGAGGAGCGTCGCTCGGGTGACGTCCGGCGCGCGGGCCACGTCCTCGGGCCGGGACCAGGCGTTGGCCCCCTGCACGGCCAGGAAGCAGGCCAGTCGCCCGGCCTCCCGGGCCGCCCGGTAGCCGGCGTGGCTGTCGACCACGGCCACGCCCGGGTCGGCTTCCAGGTCCCGCCGGAGCCGGGCCAGGTTGGCCAGGAGGATCTCGGTGCGCCGGGCCGCCGGCCGGAAGGGATTGGTGGCGATGCTCATCACCGCGCCGGCCATCCCCGCCTCCCGCATCCGGGGCAGGTCGGCCTGCGAGTAGTACCGCCCTCCGAGGTGGCCGGGGCCGTGGCGGGCGGTGAGGTCGTAGCCGATCAACCGGGTCCACACGAACGACTCGACGTGCCCGTCGACGATCTCCCGTGGGCCGCTCATGCCCTGAAGACTGTCATGGCGAACCGCCAGCGGCGGCGACTCCCGATGTTGTTGAGCCACAGCGAAGGGGTGATCAGCAATGCTGGCAGGCCGCCAGGCAACGCCACAGGTTCTCGCCGTGCCGATGACCAATGACGGCGCCTGATCCTCGTACAACCCAGTTCCACGGCGCCGTCAGCGACCTGCCCCCAGCAGAGTACGAAAGCTCTACGACCTTCAGTTCGATGCCCACGTCGAGGCTGAAATCCAAAAACCGAGGCCTCTACCGATTCCAGGGCGGTTCAGGGCGTATCTCCGCGCCGGTTGCGCTGGTCACAGAGGCGAGTGCCCGCGGCCCCTGCGCTGCCACGCCGGACTCAGCCCATCCGCTCAAGCTCTGACCGAAGCCGAGGTCCCAGCAGGGCTCGCACGCCTTCGCCTGTCTCGCCTTCCCGAGGCAGGTTCTCGAGGAATGAGGCGGCGATCAGTTCGGAGACCTCGTCGGGCCCCGCGACAAAGGCCTCGTCGAGTTCACCGATGAGTTGCCGCAGTTGCGCAGCGTCGGGGCTCTCGACCGTGCTCCGGCCGTGGCTGGTCCGATCGAAGGTCGCGACGACATACCGGCTGAGGTCTCCGAAGAAGACATGTGGGAGGACTTCGCCGAAGTTGTCAGCGAGGTGCTCTCGGAGGAGTGGCTCCAGGACCGGGAACTTGCCGACGAGCCTGTCGACCAGATCGATGTTCGTCTCGCTCATGGTGTCCTCCCCAAGGCGTCGAGCAAGTCATCGGCGAGACTCTGTGCGACGAGACGGTCGTGATAGGGCGCACTCGGACTCGACTTCAGCCAGTTCTGGAGACCTCGGAGGTAGTCCTCGCCCTTCTGGAGGTGCGACCGCCCGAAGACCTGCTCCCCGGTTCGGAGTTCGTAGCGAATCGCGTCTGCCGTCGTCCCCGTTCCGATGCGGCCAGGGTTCGTCGTGCCCTTGTAGAGATCGTCGACGATGTTCTGAAGCTTCTGGCTTCCGACGCTCGGGGTACGGAGTACCGATTGTGGGGCAAAGAATCACCATGTACTTCTCAGTCGCCGAAAAACCAAAGCTGCGGAGCAGGCAACTGGCTACCCAAACGACAAAGCTTGATCATCTCCGTAATCATTTCACGACGCCGCGGCGGAGAGTCAGCGAGCAACCGTTCCAGTTCCGCAGCGACAGGCCCAAGTTGCAGTCGGTTGAACATAGTGTCGTCATCTCGATCGACCCCAGCGAGAAGCGGAAAGGTGTCGAAGCTCAGATCAGGCCACATGCCTTCGATGGAGTCCCACGACTCGCCAACTCCACCAAACACTTTGCCCGACCGATCGCGAAGTTCGATTCGCAGAGGCATCTCTTACCCCTTCGGGCTCGTACCGGGATACATCGTTACGACGGAACCATCCGGACGTCGAATGACTGTATAGATATCTGTCGGCAAACTAGTGGTGGCGTCGACACCAACATCACTGGCACCGTGCATCACGTAGCGGGTGTTGCCATTTGGCTGTACGTATCCCGACCTACCCGTCGTGTCAGACAGGTTGCGAAGGTCTTCACCATCGAAGAACTGGCTCTTGCCCGGCCTCGTGCCAGGGAACTGGTGATCGCCGGCATGTCCAACGTCACAGGTGTTGTGGACGAGGACCTGGTCTTCGCCGACAGCGACGTAGTAGGTGTGGATGTCGTCGACTGTGAGGTTGAACGCGGTGGTTATACGGGCGGACCGGAGCTTGAGGCCACCCACAGCGACCGGCTGGCCTCCAGCTGTGCGGACGAGATCACCTGTGTCCAGGTCTCGGGCCTCTTGCCACTCGCCGTCAGTGGCGTTCCAGAACGGGTGGTCTTCGGTGGTGGTCACGAGGTCGCCATCGATTTCGAGGTCGACGACGGTGTCCTCGTGTTCCCACACGTGGGTGACTTTGCGCGGCCCACGCTCGCCGGTCCCCGGGTCCTCGGCGAGTACGGAGTCGCCGACCTTGATCTCTGAGATCGCCCTGCTCGTGCCGTCGGCCATGACGACTGCAGTGGCGGCGCTGAACGAGCAGGCGGCTCCGACGAGGTCATCAGCGGTGCTGGTTGCCGATCGTGGGGCAACACGCGACCCGATCGCGGCCCCCGACCCCGAGGGGCTGGTTTCCCGACTCTGACCTGGGAGAACGTCCTGTCCGGCGCCGACGACAGCCTGCTGGACAAGGTCGGAGGCGCGGACGTGGGTTCCGGCGACCTTGCCGGTGAGGTTTGACGCGTGTGCGTCAACGGGGCCGGCGGCCCCGACGACCATGGCCAGGACGGTGGCGGCGAGCGCGACGAGGACGACGGCTGTGGGGCGCCGTGACGCCCGGTGGGCCCGGGCCGGTGTTCCGGTCATGGCCGCCAGTTTCCCAGCCGCAGAATGATTCCTGGCGGCTCTCCCGGGGGCTGGGGTCAGGGGATCAGCTCGAAGGCGTCGACGTGGCGGGGGCGGACGACGCGGAAGTCGCGGTGGTTGAGGGTGGCGATCGTGTCGATCCCGAGGCGTTCGGCGACGGTGACCACGCTGGCATCGACTAGGCCGAGGCCGAGGTCGGCGTAGGACTCGACCAGTTCGACGGCCCGGTCCCAGTCGTCGTCGGTGAGGTCGACCCGGGTGACCTCTCCGGCGCGGACGGAGCGCAAGAAGCCGGCTTCGGCGGCGGGACCGAGGCGTCGTTCGATGAGCCAGGAGGTCTCGACGATGACGGGGGTGGGGATGCGGAGCTGGCCGGGGTGGGCGGCCAGGAGCTGGGCGGAGGCGGGATGGTCGGGGTCGTCGCGGTCGGCGGCGGCGTAGGCGACGCCGGTGTCGACGACGATCACCGGGGCCGGCTCACACGTCCCGGGCGGTCTTGTCGGCGAATGCCTCCCGGATGATCTCCCGGTGGCGCCGCCCGATGGGCTCGGTGGTGCCCGAGGCGCCAATCCCGATGAAGCTGGGCGGCCGCGGCAGGTGGGCCTCGACGGCTTCGACCACGAGCGTCTCGGGGCTCACCCCGCGTTTGGCCGCGACGGCGGCGAGGCGGGCGGCGAGCTCTTCGGGAAGGTCGACGGTCATGCTCACGGCCTCCAGTGTAAGGACCCGAGCTGTTCCCGAAACCCGATTTCCCGTTCCCGAACCCGATCAGCCTGCTCGTCGAGCACCACGACCGACCCGAGCTCGTTGAACGAACCGGGAACGTTCCCGGTTTGACATCCGAATGACGGCACAGACTTGCAGCTTCTGCAGAGCAGAAGCTTCGGGAACCAGCCGGGACGGGAACCGGGAACGTGGGCGGGAACGAGCCGGCGCTCCCGGGGGTTGGGACCAGGCCGCGTTCCCGGTTCCAGATCAGTCCCCTCCCGCGTTCCCGACCGCCCTGCCCGTTTCCCCTTTTCGTCGCCCCCTGCCGTCCACCCGTGCGCCTCCCCGAGCCCCGTTCCCGACCCTGACCGACCCCTCTTTCTCCCGGTCCTTCGA
>JBOGFE010000037.1:0-6174 GCA_050741935.1 Acidimicrobiia bacterium
GGCCGTGGTCGCCGCCGCCCGCCGGCCCGGCGCCCGCCTGGCGGGTCGCCTGGGCCTGACCGACGGCCGCGGCGGCCCCCGGTGCGCCGCCGTGCGCCCACCGGGCATCGACTGGTCGGTGGAGTAGCGCCGGGAACCCTCAGAAGAGGGTGAGGTACTTCCCGATCTCCCAGTCGGTCACCTGCTCGTGGTACTCGGCCCACTCCTGCTGCTTGACCCGGACGTAGTAGTCGACGTAGTCCTCGCCCACCACCGGCCCCAGCGCGTCGCGGAGCACCTGGTCGCCGGCCAGGTTCCGGGTGGCGTCGAGGAGGTTGCCGGGGAGGATCCCGATGCCCCGGCGGGCGATCTCGTCCTCGCCGACCTCGTAGAGGTTGTCGTGGTTCGGTTCACCGGGGTCGAGCTTGCGGGCGATGCCGTCGAGCCCCGAGGCGATGATGACGGTGGCGGCCAGGTAGGGGTTGCAGCTCCCGTCCACGGTCCGGTCCTCGAAGCGGTCGGGCGCCGGCGTGCGGATCATCTGGGTCCGGTTGTTCCCGCCGTAGGTGAGGTAGACCGGCGACCACGTCGCCCCTGAGTTCGGGGCCGCCACCTTGAGGCGCTTGTAGGAGTTGACGGTGGGGGCGGTCACGGCGATGTAGGCCTGGGCGTGATCGAGCAGCCCGCCGGCGAACTGGTAGGAGAGCTCGGAGTGGCCGAGGCCGCGACCGTCGTCGGGGTCCTCGAAGAGGTTCTGGTCCGACTCGGCGTCCCACAGGCTCACGTGCATGTGACAGCCGCTGCCGGTCAGGTGCCCGAAGGGCTTGGGCATGAACGTGGCCAGCATCCCCTGCTGCTGGGCCAGGGTGTGGACCATGTAGCGGAAGAACACCACCCGGTCGGCGGTGGTGAGGGCGTCGCTGAAGACGAAGTTGGATTCGAACTGGCTGTTGGCGTCCTCGTGGTCGTTGGCGTAGTTGTCCCAGCCCAGCTCGGTCTCGTAGCGCGACAACGTGGTGATGAAGTCGTAGCGGCGGGTCAGGCCCTTCATGTCGTAACAGGGCCGGTCCAGGGTGTCGAGCGGGTCGGCGATCACGAGCTTGCCGCCCTCCTGGCGGACGAGGAAGAACTCCGCCTCCATCCCCGTCTTGGCCACGTAGCCGAGGGACCTCGTCCGCTCCAGCTGCCGGCGCAGGATGGTCCGGGGGCAGTAGGGCCAGGGTTCACCCTCCACGTAGATGTCGCAGGCGAGGCGGGCCAGGTTGGGCTGCCAGGGCACCGGGGTGAAGCTGGCCGGGTCGGGCATGGCCGCCATGTCCGGGCTGTGGGGGCCCTGGCCGATCTCGCCGGCGGCGAACCCGGCGAAGCCGGCCCCGTCGGCGAAGAGGTCGTCGAGATGCCGGGCCGGGACGAGCTTGCCCGACGGTTTCCCCCACATGTCGACGAACTGGGCGAAGAGGAATTCGATCCCCCGGCTCTCGATCTCGGATCGGACGTCGTCGACGGTCTGCGGCCGGTCAACCATGCCGTCCCCCCTCCGGACGCTGACAATAGGGAGAGTGCAAAGGTAGCTTCGGGGCGTTCCTCGGATCCCAGGGAGGGTGCCAGGGGTGTGCGGGCTGGTCGGAATCTTCTACAAGGGTGACGGCGCCACGGGCTCGGGCCCGGTGGGCGACGTGCTCGTCCGCATGGCCCAGGACCTCTTCCGGCGGGGGCCCGACTCCACCGGCTTCGCCGTCTACGGCCGGCCCCGGCCCGGGACGCTGGTCGTGCGCGTCGACCTCGACCGCCCCGAACCCGCCACCGCCGCCGAGCTGGTCGCCATCGCCGCCGAGCAGCTGGTGGGGGTCAAGGCCGCCCAGCTCATCAGCCGCAGCGTCCGCCTCGAGGTGGCCTCCGACGCCGAGGGCAAGCTGGCCGACTGGATCGAGGAGCGCGTCCCCGGCGCCCGGGTCTTCTCGGTGGGCACGGCCATGGAGATCGTGAAGGACGTGGGCCCGGCCGTCGCCGTCGACCGCACCTACGGGGTGTCCGCCCTGGCCGGCACCCACGGGATCGCCCACACCCGCATGGCCACCGAATCCCGGGTCGACATCGCCCATTCCCATCCGTTCTGGGCCCGCCCCTTCCCCGACATCGCCGTGGTCCACAACGGGACCATCACCAACTACCACCAGCTGCGGCGCCGCCTGGAGATGAAGGGCCACCGCTTCTCCACCCACAACGACTCCGAGGTCATCGCCGTCTACATCGCCGACCGCCTCCAGCAGGGGTCGTCGCTGGAGGAGGCGCTACGGGCGTCGGTGGGCGACCTCGACGGGACCTTCGCCTACCTCATCTCCACCGACCGGGGGATCGGCCTCGCCCGCGACCAGTTCGCCACCAAGCCCCTGCTCTACGCCGAGAACGGCGAGCTGGTGGTCCTCTCCTCCGAGGAGGTCGCCATCCGGCGCGTCTTCGCCGACCCCGGGCTGGTGCCCGACGAGCTGGGGGCCAAGGAGGTCCGCTGGTGGCTCAGGTAGCGGCCTTCGCCCCCGTCGTCGACTGCGCCGAGCTCACGACCCGGGAGATCAACCAGGCCCTCCGCCTCCTCGTCGACGAGGGCAGCGGCGACATCTGCGTGACCAACCCGGCGGCCCGGCACAACCTGGCCGTCGCCCTCGTGGGGCGCAGCCGGATCCTCTTCGAGGGCCCCGTGGGCTGGTACGCGGCCGGGATGAACGACGGCCTCCACGTGGTGGTGGAGGGCAACTGCGGTTGGGGCGTGGCCGAGTGCATGATGAGCGGGCGGGTCGAGGTCCACGGCCACGCCGGCTCCGGCGCCGCCGCCTCCATCCGGGGGGGTCTCGTCTACGTCGCCGGCAACGCCGGGGCCCGGGCCGGTATCGCCATGAAGGGCGGCACCCTCGTCGTGGGCGGCGACGCCGGCTACATGTCCGGGTTCATGATGCAGCGGGGCACGATGATCATCTGCGGCGACGCCGCCGACGGCCTGGGTGACTCCATGTACGAGGGTGTGATCTACATCGCCGGCACGGTGGAGAGCTACGGGGCCGATGCCGTCGAGGCGGCGATGACCGACGAGGACCGGGAAGCGCTGGCCGGCGCCCTCGCCCCCTTCGGGCTCGCCACTCCCCCCGAGCGCTTCAAGAAGATCGAGGCCGGGCGCCGGCTGTGGAACTTCTCCACCAAGGAGCCGGAGCTGTGGAGAGGGGCGCTGTGAACGAGGGCCCGTCCCCGGTGCCGCGGGACCGCCCGCCGTTGTGGAACCGGGATGTGGTCGAGGACATCTGGACCAAGGCGACGCTGGGGCGCTACCGCATCCAGGGTGGCGCCACCCGCCTGCGGGTGCCCGGCTTCGACGACCTGACCTTCGTGCCCTGCACGCTGTCCCGCCTCCCCCTCGAGGGCTACCGGGAGCGCTGCGAGACCCGGACGGTCCTCGGCGCCCGGTGCGCCTCCCGGCCCATCGTCCTCGACCGGCCCATCACGATCGCCGGCATGTCCTACGGGGCCCTGTCCAAGACCGCCAAGACGGCGCTCGGGACGGCCGCCACCCGCCTCGGCATCTCCACCACCACCGGCGACGGCGGCATGCTGGCCGAGGAGCGGGCCGCCTCCCACCTCCTCGTCTACCAGGTCCTGCCCAGCCGCTACGGGTTCGACCCGGCCCACCTGAAGATGGCCGACGCCATCGAGGTCGTGGTCGGCCAGGGGGCCAAGCCGGGGACCGGCGGCCTCCTGCTCGGAGCCAAGGTGTCGCCCGTCATCGCCGCCCAGCGCACGCTCCCCGAGGGTGTCGACCAGCGCAGCCCCGTCCGGCATCCCGACTTCATCGGCCCCGACGACCTCCAGATCAAGATCGAGGAGCTGCGGGAGGCGACCAACTGGGAGAAGCCCGTCTACGTGAAGATGGGGGCCAGCCGGGTGACCGACGACATCAAGCTGGCCGTGAAGGCCGGCGCCGACGTCATCGTCCTCGACGGCCTGGAGGGCGCCACCGGGGCGTCGCCCGAGATCCTGCTCGACCACACCGCCATCCCCACCATGAGCGCGCTGGTCGAGGCGGTGCGGGCCCTGGAGGAGCTGCGGGTGCTGGGTGAGGTCCAGCTCGTCGTCTCCGGCGGGATCAAGCACGGCGCCGATGCGGCCAAGGCCCTCGCCCTCGGGGCCGACGCCGTCTCCATCGGCACCGCCGCCCTGACGGCCATGGGCGCCGACGCCCCCCGCTACGCCGACGAGTACCACAAGCTTGGTTACGAGCCGGGGGACAGCTCGATCTGGCACACCGGCCTGGACCCGACCGGCATCGCCACCCAGGAGCCCGAGCTCGAGGCCCGCCTCGACCTGGAGACGGCGGCCGACCGGGTCTTCAACTTCGTCCAGGCGATGACCATGGAGCTGCAGATGCTGGCCCGGGCCTGCGGGAAGGCCGACGTCCACGACCTCGAACCGGAGGACATGCGGGCGCTCACCCTGGAGGCGTCCATCATCACCGGGATCCCCCTGGCCGGCACCGACTTCGTGCTCACCCCCGACGCCATCGCCCGCCGGGTGGCGGAGATCCTGGACAAGGGCGGCTCCGACGGCGCCTGAGCGCTACTCGGCCCTCGGGCTCATCCGTCACGGCCTGAGCGGCGAGGACTGGCCCCGGGCGTGGCGGACGCACGACCTGGGCCCGGCCTACGACGTGGTCATCATCGGCGCCGGGGTGCACGGCCTGGCCACCGCCTACCACCTGGCCGCCCGGCACGGCATCACCCGGGTGGCGGTGCTGGATCGGGGCTACGTGGGCGGCGGTGCCTCGGGCCGGAACACCGCCATCCTCCGGTCCAACTACCTGACCCCGGAGGGGGTGGCCTTCTACGACCGGTCGGTCAAGCTCTACGAGCGCCTGGCCGGAGAGCTCAACTTCAACGTCATGTTCTCCCAGCGGGGGCATCTCACCCTGGCCCACAACGACACCTCGCTGCGGACCATGCGCTGGCGGGCGGAGGTGAACAAGCTCTCGGGGGTCGACTCCGAGGTCATCGGTCCCGACGACATCAAGCGGCTGGTCCCGTTCATGGACACCTCGGCCCGGACGCGGTATCCGATCCTCGGCGCCCTGTACCACCCGCCGGGCGGGATCATCCGCCACGACGCCGTCAACTGGGGCTACGCCCGGGGCGCGGACGCCCTCGGCGTCCACATCCACCAGAACACCGAGGTCACCGGGATCGACGTGGTCGGGGGTCAGGTGCGGGGCGTGGCCACCAGCCGGGGTCCGATCTCGGCCCCGGTGGTGGTGAACTGCACGGCGGGCTGGGCTTCGCTGGTGGCCGCCCTGGCCGGCGTCGACCTGCCCATCGTGACCCACCCGCTGCAGGCGGCCGTCACCGAGCCGGTGAAGATGTTCCTCTCCACCGTGGTCGTCTCGGGCACGCTCCACGTCTACGTCAGCCAGACCGACCGGGGCGAGGTCGTCTTCGGGGCCAGCGTCGACCCCTTCGCCTCCTACTCCATGCGGGCCTCCCTCGAGTTCCTGGAGGAGGTGGCCGGCCACGTCCTCCAGCTCATGCCCGGGATGGCCAAGCTGCGGGTGCTGCGGCAGTGGGCCGGGCTCTGCGACATGACGCCGGACTACTCGCCCATCATCGGCACCACCCCGGTGGACGGGTTCCTCGTCGACGTGGGCTGGGGCACCTACGGGTTCAAGGCCGGCCCGGCGGCGGGGGAGGCCGTGGCCGAGCTGGTGGCCACCGGCCGCGTCCCCGAGCTCATCGCCGGGTTCAGCCTGGACCGGTTCGCGGCCGGCCGCCTGGTGGGGGAGAAGGGCGCGGCGGCGGTGGGGCACTGAGGCCGTGATCCTCCGGTCATGATCCTCCTGGCCTGTCCCCACTGCGGTCCCCGCAACGCCTCGGAGTTCCGCTACCTGGGCGAGGTCGTGCCCCGCCCCGACCCGGACACCACCGGGCCCGAGGAGTGGCGGGCGTACCTGTACCGGCGGCGGAACGCGGCGGGCTGGACGACCGAGACGTGGCTGCACCGGGCCGGTTGCCGCCGGTTCCTCATCGTCGAGCGCCACACCGTCACCAACGAGGTGCACTCGGTGCACGACGCCGCCGCCCGGGGGTCCGGGGGCGTCCCCCGTGAGAGCAGGGGGTCCGGGGGTGTCCCCCGTGAGAGCAGGGGGCCCGGGGGTGTCCCCCGTGA
>JBOGFE010000038.1:0-5061 GCA_050741935.1 Acidimicrobiia bacterium
CCCCGCCGGTCCACCATCGAGGTCAGGTTGCCGTTGCTGTCGTAGGCCTTGGTGAGGATGGCGCCGTAGGAGTCGGTGATTGACGTCAGCCGCCCCTGGGTGTCGTGGGCATACGAGGTAACCGCGCCAAAGGCGGCGTGAGCGACGGCGGTGACGCCGGTCTCGTCGTTGTAGGTGAAGGTCACGGTGTCACCCGAAGGGGTGGTCTGGGTGGCCACCCGCCCCTCGGAGTCATAGGTGTTGGCGATGACGGGCTTGCCGTCGGGGTCGGTGATGACGGTGATCCGCCCGGCGCCGTCGGTCGTGTAGGTGGTGGTGCCGCCGGCCGCGTCGGTGGCCGTGGCCAGGGCGCCGTTGGCTCCGTAGGAGTAGGACACGCCCCGCCCGTCGCTGGAGGCGACCTGGCTGATGCGCTCGGACGGATCGTAGGTGAACGTCAGGGAGTAGCCCGTCGAGCTCGTCGCCGAAGTCAGCCGGCTGGAGGCGTCGTAGGTGAAGGTGACGTTCTGGCCGTCCCAGCTCGCCGTCATCTCGAGGCGGCCGTCGGCGTCGAAATCCCACTCCTCGCCGGAGAAGAACCGCAGCGACAAGCTGTCGTCCAGTTCTCGGACGAGGTCGGCGAACATCTCCTCGGGCCGGTCCCAGCCGCCACCGGCCGCGGGTAGGAAGGTGACGACCCGTCCGTCCCAGTCGGTGAGCGTCACCGACCCATCGGGCTCCTCCACCACGTGAGCGTCGAAGCCCGACGTCCAGCCCGGACCCATCGGGCCGCTCAGGGTGTCCAGCGAGTTGTAGGTCCTCCGCCAGCCGAGTCCGAAGACCGCTTGGGGGAAGTCGAGATCGGTGTCGGTCTGGGTGAAATTGCCCGTTGCCGTGTTGACTGGGTCGGAGGCGTACCCGCCGTTGAGGCGGTGTCCGTACAACTCTTTGGGGAGGCGGGTGATGTGTTTGATCGCGCCTCGATCGCGAACGAAGACGTCGTCGGATCCATTGGTGTCGCCGGCCACCAGGTTGGAGGCGAAGGAGTTGAACACCGCGTAGCGTCCGTTGGCTGACATGGTCCGGACACCGACGGTGGGCTCGCTGGAGTTGTTGCTCTGGGTGCCGTCGGAAGCGATGCTGAGCCGCTCGGTCGTGCCCGTGACCGCGTCGTGGACGAAAGCGTCCCGGTAGCCGTTGGTGTCATCGGCCACGAGATCGGTGGCCGTCGAGTAGAAGGTGACGTAGCGGCCATCCCCGGAAATGCTGGGGTAGTCCGCCGCGGTACTGCTTTGGCTGCCGTCGGAGGCCACGTTCACCCGGGCCGTTCCCCCCGCTACCCGGTCGTGGACGAAGATGTCGAATGTCCCGTTGGTGTCGCCGGCCACCAGATTGGTGGCGCCAGATTCGAAAGCGACGTAGCGGCCGTCATCAGAAAGACTCGGCCAGAAACTGGACGTGTCGGCCTGGGAGCCGTCCGACGCCACCGAAACCCGCTCGGTGCCGCCGGTCACCCGGTCGTGGACGAACACACTGGGGGTGGCCCAACCCGGCGCCAAGTTGCTGGCGGCCGACTGAAAGGCGACGAAGCGGCCGTCACCCGAGATGCTCACCCCGTAAGAATCGGTGCCAGCGTCGGCCTGCGAGCCGTCCGAGGCCACGGAGACCCGCTCAGTGGTACCGGCGACCCGGTCGCGGACGAACACATCTCGGGACCCGTTGGTGTCGCCGGCCACCAGGTCATTGGCGCCCGAAACGAACGCCACGTAGCGGCCATCTCCCGAAAGGCTCAGCTGGGCAAGATTCCACGGGGCCAGAGGTGCGCCGCTCCAACTTTGACCCTCATCCGAGGCCACGTTGACCCGTTCGGTTGTCCCGCTCACCCGATCGTGGACGAACACGTCACTCGCAAAGTTCGTGTCCCCGGTGATCAGATTCGCGGCGCGAGAGATGAACGCCACGTAGCGTCCATCACTGGAGATGGTCGGCTGGCCGCTGGAGTCGTCGGCCTCAGTGCCATCGGAAGCGACACTGACCCGCTCGGTGGTCCCCGCCACACGATCACGGACGAAGATGTCCGTCTCCCAGTTCGTGTCGCCGGTCACCAGGTTGGTGGCATCCGACGCGAACGCCACATAGCGTCCGTCAGCCGAGATGGTCGGGCCGAACGTGTTCGCATCGCCCTCGGTGCCATCCGAAGCCACAGACGCCCGCGTCGTGACCGTCTGTGTCGCGCCCGCCGGCGGGACCGCGACGAACGGCACAAGGGGTGCTCCCGCACCCAACAAGATTCCGGCTAGACCCGCGACGAAGCGGCGACGAACGCGCATTTCACAAAGTCCCTTCACAACCGGCGGTGCCCCCGTTGGACATCCACTCGCCCGCAGCCGGATCACCTCCGGCAAGGCCGAGGGTCCTTTCGGCACAACGGCCTCAGCTGCTGGAGGATCCATCCAGCAGGGTTGCCCATCTCATTCCGGAAAGGGCGGCAAACGGCGCCTTGTCGCCTGTCCGGAACTTGAAGGGTGCGCCGTTTGGGGTGTTGAGTGCGCGCTGTTGTCGACCCGTGTCGCCCTACCACCGGGGCGAGGCCCCTGATGTACCGGGCCTGCTGCCGGGCGAGTACTGCTGAGCGCTCGCCTTCACTTTGCGGACCGTCAGAGGTCGAGACCCAGCCCCTGATCTGGCAGCGGTGGCCTGGCGATCTCGGCCCACCGGTCCGCCGGCGGGACGCCAAGGTCCGGGGCGTCGCCGGTGAGGATGCGATCGAGGTGGGATTCCAGGGCGCTGGTCCGGGATCGACCGAGCGGCGAGCGAGGCGAGTGTTCGGGCAGCGGGATTCGTCGCAGGTCGATGTGGCCACTACTGGCCAACTCGCGGTCGATGGCGCTCAGCCGCCCGCGGCGCCAGTCATGGTCGCCGTGCCACGCCTCGGCTCGGGCGACCTGGTCCGTGAGCTCGTCACGGTGCTCTCCGGCGGCCGTGACCCTGGCGGCGGCCCGAGCCACGTCGGCCTCGAAGCGTTCGATGTCGCCATGAGCGGCGCGCTTTTCCTGGCGGCCGTGGCGGCGGAGCATGGCAAACGGGCGGACCCGTTCGATGCGCTGGTGGGCGGCGTCCAGGCGGTGGCGCGCCCGCTGCTGGTCCTTCCGGGCGGATACGAGTTCTTGTTCCGCTTGTCGGAGTTGACGACGCCGAGCGGGTGGGGCAGCTGCAAGGACGGCTTCGTGTTCGGCTCGTTCGGCGAGGAGCCGGCCGATGTGGTCGGGGTGGTCGTGGGTGGCGAAGCTGGTCTCGGGTACGCGGAGGAGGGCGTCGAGGACTTCTCGCTGCGGGGTGCGCTGGTCGGCGAGGACCCCGCCGTGGTCGATGTCGGGGAGGCGGCTGACGTTCCAGGTGTGGGTGGGGTGCTGGGAGCGGCTCTGGCCGGTGTAGCCGGTGAAGCGCTCGAGGGCGGCGGTGCCCAGCAGATGCACCCGGGCCCAGGTGGCGCCTTGGATGCCGTCCACGACCAGCGCTACGCAAAGCTGGTTCTGTTTTGCGCCCGACTCAACGCCACACTTCCCGCTTCTGATTAGTCCGCATCTGGGAGGCTCTCCCGTTCTTCGAGAAGGGAGCCTGAACGATGTCGGACCAGGGTGGAGTCGATCGTGCCGGGCGGCGCCGGAAGCGGTTCTTGACGCCGCAGGAGAAGTACGAGATCTGGGTGCAGCTTCTGCGGGGGGAGACCACGATCATGGAGGCTGCCGACCGGGCCCGGGTGGATCGGTCCACGGTCATGAAGCTGCGTCAGGTTGCCAGGCAGGGGGCGCTCGATGCCTTGGCGGCGTCCCGGCCGGGCGTGAAATCGGGTGGGGTCGATCCCGAGCTGGTCGACGCCCGGGCCGAGGTGGCCCGCCTGTCGGAGGCGCTCAAGGAGATGGGTGTCCGGCTCATGCTGGTCGAGGGAAAAGGGCGCTGGGACTGAGTGGCCGGGTCCCTCGCCGTGTCGACGCGGTCACCAAGGCCGCCCTCCTGGACCTGATCGACCTGGCCATGAAGGACGGCTGCGAGCATCGGGCGGCGTGCCACGTGCTCGAGCTGCCCGAGTCCCGGGCGTGGCGCTGGCGACGCCGCCGTGACCGGGGTCGCCTCGACGACCGGCCCTCCGGCGGGAACCCCCTCCACGGCCTGCTCCCCGACGAGGAGGCGGCCATCGTGGCCCTCTTCGACGAATGGGGCGAGGTCGACCGGTCCCACCGCAAGCTCGCCCACCGGGGCTCCTACCTCGGGCGGGTGTGGGTGTCGCCCTCTTCGGTGAAACGCGTTCTGGCTGCTCACGGGCTCCATCTGCGCCGGCCGCGGCGGACGGGGACGTCGACGCGATCGCCGTTCCCGGACTGGGTGACCTACACCAAGAACTGCATCTGGATCTACGACAACACCCACTTCGCCGGGTGCCCGAAGACGGCGGTCACCGCGGTGATGGACCTCGTGACCCGCAAGTGGATCACCGAGGTCGTCTCCGCCGAGGAGACGGCCACCCAGATCCAGGTGGCCTTCACCGCCGCCCTCGACCTCGAAGGGCTCCTCGACCTCGTGGAGGCCCGCCAGGACGGCACCGTCGACCCCACCGTCGATGACCCGACCCGGCCCATCCTCCTGGCCGTGTCCGACAACGGGCCCCAGATGACGGCCGGGTCGACCCGCGAGTTCATGGCCCTGTGCGCCATCGCCCAGCACTTCGGCCGGCCCGGCACCCCGACCGACCAGGCCTGGATCGAGACGCTCTTCGGGCACATCAAAGGCGAATGGCCCCATTTGGACAAAATCACCGACCCCGCCGTCCTCCGGGCCGAGCTCGCCATCGTGCGCATCGAGTACAACACGGTGCGCCTCCACGCCGGCATCGGTTACGTCACCCCTGACGACGAACACGAAGGCCGCGGACCCGCCATCCGCAAGGCACGACGAGACGGCCTACACCGAGCACGACAACGACGCATCACCTACCGTCGACACCAACGCGAACGCCACCAACCGGAGGGTCCCGATGCGGACTAATTCAAACCGGGTCTGTGGCGTTGAGTCGGATACACGTCA
>JBOGFE010000039.1:0-15437 GCA_050741935.1 Acidimicrobiia bacterium
CGCCCGTCTCGTGCCGGAGGTCGCGGAGCGCCTCCCCGATCTTCCGCCGGCGCTGCGCTCCGACCCCGATTCCGAGCGCCTCCGGCTCTTCGAGGCGGTGGCGGGCTGGGTGGCGGCGGCGGGCGAGGCCGACGGGCCCGTGCTGCTGGTGGTCGACGACCTCCAATGGGCCGCCAAGCCGACGCTGCTCATGCTGCGCCACCTGATCATCACCACCGGGACACTCCCGCTCCTCATCCTGGCCACCTACCGGGACAGCGACCTCACGCCCGGGCACCCGGTGGCCGAGCTCCTGGCCGACCTGCACCGGGAGGAGCGGGTGGAGCGTTTCCCCCTCGCCGGTCTCGACGCCGACGGAGTGCGGGACTTCCTGGCCGCCGCCGGCGGCCAGGAGCTGGACGAGTCGGACCTGAAACTGGCCCGGGCGGTCCACACCGAGACGGCCGGGAACCCGTTCTTCGTGGGCGAGGTCCTCGGCCACCTGCGCGAAACGGGCGCCATCCTGTACCAGGAGGGTCGCTGGGTGAACGGCGTGCCGATCGCCGACCTCGGCATCCCGGCCGGGGTGCGGGAGGTGGTGGGACGGCGGCTCCGCCGGCTGTCGGAGATGTCCAACAACGTGCTCCGCACCGGCGCCGTCCTCGGCGTCGAGTTCGATCTCGACGTCCTCCGGCACACGGTGGTGGCAGGGAACACGGCCGAGCAGGAAGCGCTCCTGGAGGCCATCGAGGAGGCGGTGGCGGCCCGGCTGGTGGAGGAGGCGCCCAGTCCGATGGCGAGCGCCATCCGCTTCCGGTTCGCCCACCGGCTGGTTCGGGACACCCTCTACGAGGGGTTGTCCGCCCCCCGGCGCCAGCTGATGCACGGGCGGGTGGCGCTGGCTCTCGAGGCCGTCCGGGGTGGGCACGACGACGACCTGCCCGCGCTGGCTTTCCATTTCGGCGCCGCCGGGGCGGCGGGCGACCCGGGCAAGGCGGTGGTGTACGCCCGCCGGGCCGGAGACCAGGCGATGGCACGACTCGCCTTCGAGCCGGCCGCCGCCTTCTACGACCAGGCGCTGGCCGCCCTGGTGCTGGCGCCGACGGTGGGCGACAACGGGCTGCGCCTCGAGCTGCACCTGGCCCGGGGCGGCGCCCGGGCCCGCAGCGAGGATCAGGGCGCCTGGGACGACTACCTGGCGGCCGCCGACTTCGCCCGGGAGCGGGGCGACGCCGACGGGCTGGGCCAGGCCGCCCTCGGGCTGGCCGATGTCTGGGTGTGGAGCTGGCTCCATTCCGACGAGGTGCGGATCGACCTCCTCGACGAAGCCCTCGCCGCCCAGGAGGGTGCGGATACGGCCCTACGGGCCCGCCTGGCCGCCCGGCTGGCCGGCCAGCTCTACTGGGTCCCCGGGTCCCTCCCCCGCCGCCAGGCCCTGGCCGCCGAATCGGTCACCGTCGCCCGGAGCCTGGGCGACTCCGCCGCCCTGGCCGCCTGCCTGGACAGCACCACCTTCGCGGTGTGGATCCCCGGCGAAGCCGAGCGGCGCCGCGCCGCCGGCCAGGAGATCGTCACCCTGGCCCGGAAGGCGCGCGACAAGGAGTTGGCCCTCAAGGGTCACGCCTGGTGCCACATCGCCAGCCTGGAGGAGAGCGACCCGGCCGCCCTCGACGACGCCCTGGCCGCCTACGAGGCGTGCGCCGCGGAGGTGGGTCAGGCCCGCTACCACTGGTACGCCCTCACCCGGCGGACCATGCAGGCCATCCTGGCCGGAGACCTCGACACCGCAGAGGTGCTGGCCCATGAGGCACTCGCCTCCGGCCGGACCAAGGGCGAGGGTGACGCCGAGCCTCTCTTCGGCTGCCAGATGAGCCTGGTCTGGCAGGAACGGCCGAGCTCCGAAGCCGCCGATCACCGGGAGACGCTGCGAGGCCAGTACGCCGCCAACCCACCCCGGGTACCCACGCTCCGGGCCGCCGCCCGGGCCCACGGGATCGTCCTGGCCCTGGGAGCCGGCCGCGATGCCGATGTGCGAGCCGAGCTGGACGAGCTGACCGAGGTCGGCCTCGCCTCCCTGGAACCGTCCCTGGCCTGGACCGGCATCATGGCCAAGGTCGCCTCCGCCCTGGCCCGGGTGGGGACCGAGGCCGAGATCGCCGACCTCTACCAGCTGATCCTCCCGTCGGCCGGGACGAACGCCTTCTGCTTCGGAGCCGTGTCGTACTGGGGGTCGCTCTCGCACCACCTGGGAGTGCTGGCCACCCGCCTCGGCCTCTGGGACGAGGCCGAGGATCATCTGGCCCAGGCCGCCGTCGCCCACGAGCGCCTCGGGGCCCGGGTCTGGCTGGCCCGAACCCGGCTCGAGACGGCCACCCTGCTGGCCGCCCGCAACCGCCCCGGCGAAGCCTCCCGGCGGGAGGCCCATCTCGAGGCGGTCCTCGCCGCCGCCAAGGAGCTGCGCCTCCCCGTGATCGCCGAGCGAACCCGGACCCTCGCCGGCTGATCAGGCCGTCGGGGCCGCGGCAGGCCATCGGGTTCGTCAGGCCACGAACCGGTACGGGACGTCCAGCGCCCGGTAGGTGCGCTCGGCCCGCCGGTCCCGGGTCAGCAGCACGCGCCCGTTGACGCGGGCCGTCTGACCGATCAGCGCGTCGTACACCGAGCCGCCGGCCACGCCCAGGGCCCCCAGCGCCTCCCGCAACCGGTCCGAGTCCTCCGGGGCGAGCCAGCAGGTCCCAGGGAAGGCGGCGAGCAGCACGCTCGACGCCTGCGCCGGGCTGAGTCGGAGCGGGATCGGCAGGCGGGTCAGCACGGAGTGGGTTTCGAAGGCGGCGTGGCCGGACAGGACCGGCCGGAGTTCGACCAGAACGCGCCGACAGGCGCCGTGGGCCTCATGGCTGGCGTCGAGCGCGGCGAGCGCCACGCTCGTGTCGCACGCGAAGGCCTCGCCCTTGCCCCTCATCGCTGCAGGTCGTCGCGGAGGCGCCGGACGTCGTCGTCGGTAAGGGTCTCGTCCCCGACCCGCTCCAGCAGCGGCAGACCGTCGCTCTCGCCGATGGCCCGCTCCCTCCGCTGGACCGGTTCGAGCCGGAGGCCGGCGCCGTCGGGCACCATCTCGAGTTCGGCGTCCGGGCCGATCCCGAGCGCGACCCGGAAGACCTTGGGGATGACGATCCGGCCCACCCGGTCAACGACCACTCGCATCGCTCCATTATCCCATTTACATACCAAATTGGGAAATGGATCCCTCCTAGGCGAGCCCGTTCTCGTAGGCGTAGGCGGTGGCGGCCGAACGGGACGACAACCCGAGCTTGGTGAAGATGTGGCTCAGATGGCTGGCCACCGTCTTCTCGCTGATGACGAGCTCGCCGGCGATGTCCCGGTTCGTCCTGCCCTTGGCCACCAGCGCCAGCACCTCGGCCTCGCGGGCCGTGAGGCCACCCGGCAGTTTCCTCCCCGCGCCGCTTGAAAGTGATTCGGCCCGCGCCAGGTCGGTCGCCGCGCCCAGCTCGGTGAAGGCCAGCCGGGCGGCGTCGAGCTCCATCTCGGCTCCGTCGTCGTCACCGAGGGCGCGGCAGGCGAGGGCGATGAGGACCCGCGCCCGGCCGGCCTCGTGGGGGGCGTCGAGGCCGTGCCACCCCGTCCAGGCTCGGCGCAGCGACCCCAGGGCGGCCTGCGGATCGCCTTCGGCCAGGAACACGGCCCCGGTGACCTGGGCGCTGAGCGCCAGCAGGAAGGGTTGCTTCAGCTCGGCGGCGACGGCGGCGAGCTCGCCGGCCGCCGCCCGGGCCGCCGGGACGTCTCCAGCGGCAAGGACGATCTCGACGTAGGGGCCCAGCACCCGGGCCTGGCTGATGGGGTCCTCGGCCTCCTGCCGCGCGCGGCGGATGGCGGACCCGGCGGCGTCGACCCGACCCTGGGCCAGTCGCAGCAGGGCGAGGCCGGGCTGGGGGTCGCGCCCGAGCCCGTTGGCGGCGCGGTAGTGCTCCTCGGCCTCCGCCCACTGGCCCTGGAGCCGGTGGAGCTCGCCCCGCAGGTAGGAGGCGGCGGCCAGGCCCGGGTGGCTGGTGGCGGCGAAACGGTCACACGCACGCGCCACCTCCTCCAGGGCGTCGGACCACGCCCCGCGCAGGGCCATGATCTCGGCCCGGTGGACCAGGCACTGGCCCCGGTAGAGCACCAGGTCGGGCCGGGCGTCGCACCACCGGCTGAGCGCCGCCGTCCACTCCTGGGCCCGGCGCACGTCGAACAGCTCCTGGCATCCCTCGATGACGGTGCAGTAGGCGTCTCCCGTGGCGATGGCGGAGACCTCCTGGGCGCCCACGGCCACCATGGCCTCGTCGAGCAGGGCGACGCCCTCCGCCACCTTCCCGAGGTAGATCAGACACCGGCCCTCGCCGATGCGGGCCAGAGTGGCGAGCTCCGCGTCCCGGAAGCGCTCCCCGATGCCTGCCGCCTGGTGGAAGCCGGCGTGACCACCCTCGATGTCGCCCGAGAACGTGCTGCGGAGGGCGGCCGCGTAGCGCAGGTAGCCCTGCTCCACGCAGTCGAGCCGGCGCTCGTCGAGCAGCCGCTGGGCCCGGTCGACCCAGCCGCCGCCCCGGGACAGCTCACCGTTGTTCAGCAGGGCAAAGGCCAGCCAGAAGGCGCACCGGGCCGCTCGGGCCACCTCGCCGATCCGGGCGCACTCCTGATGGGCGCGGGTCCACACATCGGAGCTCTCCTCGCCCCGGCCCACCAGGTAAGCGGCACAGGCGAGCCGCTCGAGATCCTCGATCCCGAGCGGCTCGTCGCGGGCGGCGGAGGACAGCTGTTCGTAGGCAGGCCCCCAGGCCTGACGGTCGAAGGCGTCCCGGGCCCGATCGATCCCCTCCGCCATTCGGAGAGTATGACCGATCAGTCCCAGAACGACTCGCTGCCGGCCGGGGCGGCGCAGATCATCCACATCTCGGCGATCCGGTTGCCCTCCAGCTTGTAGATGAAGGCGTTCTTCGTCTCGAGGGTGCTGCCGTCGCGCCCGAACACGGCGTGCTCCCACTCCGCGGCCCAGGGGCCGTCGGCCACGCAGAACAGCTGCTCGATCTTCACGTCGCCGCTGGTCAGCTCGAAGATGGTGCCGAGCACGCCGAGGAAGCCATCGACGCCGGTGTGGTCACCGGCCTGCGGCAGCGGGCCCTGGACGTGGAAGGCCATGTCGGGGGTGAACAGCTCGGCCAGTGTCTCCCGGTCGTTCTCGAAGACCGCCTTGGTCATGCGGTTGATCACGTTGACGGTCGGGTGCTCGCTCATCGTTCCTCCTGGTCGGGTCGGGGTGACCTCTCCTGTCGAAGGTAAGGAACGGACCCCCCTCGGGGCATCGGGAGGAACGTGGAACTTGGCCGTGCGGGCGTATCGGTAATTCTGCGGACAGAGCGAACAGGGCGCGCCGGCGGCATCACCGGTTGATACACCTTCGTTAGGTCCCCACCTCCGGGCGGCGCCACTTCAGGGTGGGGCTGCCATGTGGCTCTTCATGGAGGTGAGGGATGCGGTTTGTCGGAGGTGATCTGCAGGCCCTGTTCATGGTGTGGGGAAGTCGTCGGCCGCCTGGCCTGGCGCACCGAACGCGGTGACTTCGCCAAGGTCGTCAGCATGCTCGCCGGCCCGCCGTCGATCCGGTACTTCGACGGCGTCGACACCTGACCCCGATCAGTCTGATCCCGACGCCCGTCTCGTCCGTCGTAATCGCCTGCGGACTCGCTCAGGTCGCCGATCAGCCACCAAGCCCTAGTGGCCGCTCTGAAACCTGCCTCTTCGGCACGAACCTGCGCAGACTCGGAAGGTTCACAGGCTCCGGGGCCGAAGGTTGTTCCGTGGGCCGTTCTTATCGTCGACTCCGGGGGCGTGCTGGCCTCTTCGTGCTCTTGTGCGGGTTCGTTGTCCTCACTTCGGGCTGCGGTCGGCAGGCGCAGAACGGTGCCGTGCTCACTCCCGGCTCTGATGGCGTGGTGCCGGAGTCGGAGCCCCCGGACGATCGGGTGCCCACCTGGAACCTGGCGCAGCAAGGAACCGACACCGGCGTGAAGTGGAGCGTCTTCGTCGGCGACTCCAGCAAGCAGCACCGCTGCATCTCGTTGGACCTGGATCCCACGCCCTTCGGGCCAATTGCCGATCTTGTGGACCCGGAGACGGGCGAGACCATTCCTCCTCCGCCCCCGCTGGCGGCCCAGCTAGCGGGCGAGGGCCGAGAGCACGAAGGCTGCGCACCGGCACCGTCGCTGATCGATCTGAGCAGCCAGCCGCTCTACGCCCTGACCGTCCATCAGCCCGACAGTGGGAAGGGAACTTACAGCTACGCCGCCGGGACGGCCGTCCCGGAGATCGGGCAGATCACCGCCGAGTTCTCCGACGGCACCACCGCACCGGCCATCGTCACGCAGGGGACCTTCATCGTCATCTACCCGCCGACCAAGAAGCTCGCCGTCCTGCGCCCGGCCGTGCCCAAGTTTCCCGACCTGCACTGCTCCATCATCGAGTTCGTCCATCCGTCGATCCCCAGCGGCCCGCCGAGCTTCACGTCCTACGGGGACGGCGGCTGTACCGGCTACACCGTCGAGTTCAAACGATTCGGATAGAACCCAGCGGGGTCCGCTGGGAGGGGCTCTTGGGCCAATCCCGCCACAATCCCGCCACAGCGGCCATTCCGGCGCGTCTCCGCAGCGTCGCTGCCAGCCAAAGTGCTGGTCAGGGAAGAGCCCGAGGTCGGGATTGAACCGACGGCCTGTGCTTTACGAGAGCACTGCTCTACCACTGAGCTACTCGGGCGTGGCGGTCAGATTAGCGGCCGGGGGCAGGCGCAGAAGGAGGTGCTCGAGCAACAGGGTGTCGTTGACGGCGGTGCGGTTCACGATCACCGCCAGGGCGTCGCGGCAGGCGTCGATGGCCTCCAGGGCGACCTCGGCGGGCAGGGCGGGCTGCACCAGGGCGTCGCGGTAGAAGGTCTCGGTGGCGGTGACGATCTCGGCCATGACATCCATGCGGGCCCGGCGCAGCGCCCGCTGCTGGCGCTGCTCGAGGTCCTTGCGGAGGCGCCGGGCCAGGCGGTCGGGATAGGCGGTCTCGGCCAGCTCCGCGTCCAGGGCCTTCTGGGCCGCCTTCTGCTCCGCCTCCAGGACGCCCAGGGCACCGGCGGCGGCCTCCTCCAGGCGCTCCACCCCCCGGGCCACGGCGGCCCCGGTGCCGTCGAGCCCACCGGCCACCTCGAGGGCGACCGAGCACAGCGGGGCCCACACCCCGGCCAGGGCCCGGGCCCGGTCGAGGCGCCCGGACGAGCGCCGGGCGACGTCGGCCGCCACCCCGGCGTCGGCGCCCTCGGCCACCAGGGTGTGGCGGACGGTCGCCTCGGACAGGGCGGCGAAGTCGACGGCCTGGGTGCGGGAGCGGACGGTGGGCAGGAGATCGTCGGGGCTGTCGGTGAGCAGCACCAGGTGGGTCCGGTCCCCCGGCTCCTCCAGGGTCTTGAGCAGCTTGTTGGCCGCCGTCTCGTTCATCCGGTCGGACTCGATGAGGATGATGACCTTCCGGGCCGCCTCGAACGGGCTGGTGAAGGCCTCCCGGACCACCTCCTCGATCTGGTCGACGACGATGAACGTCCCCGCCGGCTCGATCTCGACCACGTCCGGGTGGCTGCCCCGCAGCACCCGGGCGCAGGAACCGCAGGACCCGCAGCCCCCGTCGGGACAGACCAGGGCGGCGGCGAAGCAACGGGCCGCCTCGGCCACACCCGACCCCGCCGGCCCGGCCAGCAGGTAGGCGTGGACGGGTCGCGCCGCGGCGCGCCGCAGCATCGTGACCGCCTGTTCCTGGCCCACGACCCGGTCCCACATGCTCAGACCGCCGGCACCGCTCCCTGGACCGCCGCCCACACCGCCTCGCTCACCTCGTCGGCGGGACGGGACCCGTCGACCACCACCCAACCGTAACGGGAGGCGAGGTCGAGGTACGCCTGGCGCACGGCGTCCCGGAAACGGCCGTCCTCCCGTTCCATGCGGTCCCCGGGACCCGCCCGCCGGGCGGCGGCCACCTCGGCGGGCACGTCGAGGACGACGACCACGTCGGGTCGCAGGTCCCCCGTGGCCCAGGCCGAGAGGCGCTCGATCTCGTCCACCCCCAAACCCCGGGCCACCCCCTGGTAGGCCAGCGACGACGGGACGTAGCGGTCGGAGACCACCACCGCCCCCCGCTCGAGGGCGGGGCGCAGCACCCGGACGGCGTGCTCGGCCCGATCGGCGGCGATGAGCAACGCCTCCGTCCGGGCGTCGATGGGTTCCCCGTCCAGCACCACCGCACGGATGGATGCCCCCGCCGGCGTCGCCCCGGGCTCCCGGGTCACCACCACCTCCCGGCCCTCCGCCCGGAACCGCTGCGCCAGGCGCGCCACCTGGGTGCTCTTGCCGCAGCCGTCGCCTCCCTCCAGGACGACGAAGGGGCTCACGTGGGCTCGCGGGTGCGGGCCCGGGCCATGTCCCGGCTCACCACCAGCCCGACGAGGATGGTCACCGCCCCGCCCAGCCACAGGGTGAGGCGCACTCCGGGCACGGCGATCCGGATGCCGAGGTGGATGACCCGGTCGTCGAAGAGGGCGAGGGAGAGTGAGTCCAGCGCCCCGGCCAGCCAGGGCGAGATGGCGAGGGAGACGAGCAGGCAGAACCGGATGATGGTGTAGAGGGTGGCGAAGGTGCGGCCCCGGAGCTCGTCGCTCACCCGCTCCTGGATGATGGTGAAGCCGGACACGTAGGCCACCCCCGCCCCCATGCCGAAGAGGCCGGTGAGGAAGATGGCCGGCGCCAGCGACGACACCGACGTCGACAGGATCAGGCCGAAGCCGGTGGCGAGCACAGCCCCGACGAAGACGGGCTCGGTGGGCAGGCGACGGGCCACGGCCGACAGCGACAGGACGCCGATGGCGGCGCCGAAGCCGAGGCCGGTCATGAGCAGGCCGAAGCTCGACGGGTCGGCGCCCAGCACCTTGTTGGCATAGAGGGGACCGAGGGGCACCACCGCCCCACAGCCCATCAGCCCCACGCCCATACCCAGGATCACGGAGCGGACCACCCCGTGGCTGCTCACGAAGCGGACGCCCTCGACCAGGTCGCGCCAGGTGCGGTTCCAGTCGACCCGCTCGCCGGGATGGCGCTCCTTGCGGGGCAGGCTGAGGCTCATGATGAGCATGGCCGAGGCGAAGAACGTGGAGGCGTCGACCCACAGCGCCAGGAACTCGCGGTCCACCTTGAGGCCCTCGAGGGTCTCGAAGCGGCCCAGGAACGTGGCCAGCCCGGCCATGGAGGCAAAAGCCAGCGAGCCGATCGGGAAGGTGCCGTAGGCGGCTGCCAGCGACAGGGAGTTGGCCGCCGCCAGCTTGTCGGGGGGTACCAGGTTGGGCACCGTGGCGTCCTTGGCCGGCGACCACAGCAGCGTGAGGATCTCCAGCAGGAAGGAGGCGAAGAACAGCCCGGCCAGGGTGTCCACGAAGGGAAGGGTGGCGACGATGGCGCTCCGGCCCAGGTCGCACACGACCATGGTGCGCTTGCGGTCCCACCGGTCGACCAGCACCCCTCCGAGGGGGGCGAGGAAGAACCCGGGCAGCATCCGGGCGGCCATCACGAGGCCGATGGCCGCCTCGTTGCCCCCCGAGACCCGGGCGGCCAGGGCGATGATGGCCACCAGCCCGATCCAGTCCCCCAGGCTGGAAACGACCTGGGCCATCCACAGCCGGAAATAGGCGGACGAGCCGAAGACCCGTCGCGGCGAAGGGGGCAGGCGGCGCGCCTGCGCCATCGGAGGAATGAAGGGCGCCGGATCGTGGCTGCTCAAGGCCTGACCAGCCTATGTGAGCGCGGGGCCCGGCCTACTTCTTCTTCTTGGGTGCCGCCTTCCGGGCACCCCCGCGGGGCTTCTTGGCCGGCCCCGCCTCGGCCCGGGCCCGCAGCAGCGCCACCGCCTCCGCGGCGGTGAAGGTGGCGGGGTCGGCCCCCTTGGGCAGGGAGGCGTTGGTCGTCCCGTCGGTGACGTAGGGCCCGTAGCGGCCGGCCAGCAGCTTGATGGCGGCGCCCGAGTCGGGATGGGCGCCCAACTCGGCCAGCGGCTCGGGGGCGGAGCGCCCCCGGCCCCGTTTGGGCTGGGCGAAGATGGCCCGGGCCTCTTCCAGGGTCACCGTCAGGAGCTGGTCCTCGGAGCTCAGGCTGCGGGTGTCCTCGCCCTTCTTCAGGTAGGGCCCGAACCGCCCGGGGCTGGCCACGATCTCGACTCCGTCCTTGTCGACACCCACCACCCGGGGGAGGCTGAGCAGCATGAGGGCTTCGTCCAGGGTCACGGAGTCGGGCGCCATGGACTTGAACAGCGAGACCCGCTTGGGCTTCTTCTTGGATCCGGTCTCGGCTTCCCCCAGCTGCACGTAGGGGCCGTAGCGGCCGTCGCGCATCGTGACGGGCAGGCCGCTGGCGGGGTCGTTGCCCAGCACCCGCCCTTCCTCGGGACCCCGTTCGAGCAGCTCGGCCGCCAACTCGATGGTCAGCTCGTCGGGAGCCACGCCATCGGGCACGGGGGCCGTCGCCTCGCCCCGGGACAGGTAGGGGCCGTAGCGGCCGACCCGGACCACGATCTCGCGGCCGTCGGTGTCGACCCCCACCGGGATGGTGTTGATCGAGCGGGCGTCGATGGCGGGCAGGCGCTCCTCGACCATGGTCCGCAGCCCCACCGCGCCATTGCCGAAGTAGAAGCGGCGCAGCCACGGTACCGACTCCCGCTGGCCCCGGGCGATGTCGTCGAGGTCCTCCTCCATGCGGGCGGTGAACTCGTAGTCGACCAGGTGGTCGAAGTGCTCCTCCAGGAGCCGGATCACCGAGAAGGCGGTCCAGGAGGGCACCAGGGCCGAGGCCTTCTTCCAGACGTAGCCCCGGTCCTGGACGGTCTGGATCACGCTGGCGTAGGTGGAGGGACGGCCGATGCCCCGGGCCTCGAGCTCCTGGACCAGGCCGGCCTCGGTGTAGCGGGACGGAGGCTGGGTGAAGTGGTCGGCGGTCTCCAGCTCGGCGCAGGCCACCGGGTCGCCCTGGGCCAGGTCGGGGAGGCGCACCTCCCGGTCCTCCAGCTCGGCCTGGGGGTCGTCGGAGCCCTCCACGTAGGCTCGCAGGAACCCGGCGAAGGTGATGGTGCGCCCGGTGGACGAGAACGTGGCGACGACCCCTTCGGGGACACCCCCGGCCCCGGGACCCGCGGACGAGCGGGCACTGATCCGGGCCGAGACCCGCCGGCCCCGGGCGTCGGACATCTGGGAGGCGACGCAGCGCTTCCAGATCAGGTCGTAGAGCCGGGCCTCGTCGGAATCCAGCTCCCGGCTCACATCCTCGGGGGAACGGAACCGGTCGCCGGCGGGCCGGATGGCCTCGTGGGCCTCCTGGGCGTTCTTCACCTTCCGCTCGTAGCGGCGGGGCTGGGCGGGCAGGTGGTCGGTGCCGTAGCGCTCGGTGATCTCGGTCCGGGCGGCGGAGACGGCCTGCTCCGAGAGGCTGGTGGAGTCGGTCCGCATGTAGGTGAGATAGCCCCGCTCGTAGAGCTTCTGGGCCAGTGACATCGTCCGGGCCGCGCCGAAGCGGAGTTTGCGCCCGGCCTCCTGCTGGAGCGTGGAGGTCATGAACGGCGGGTGGGGAGACTGCTTCCAGTCCTTCGACTCCACCGACGCCACCGAGAAGTCGGCCCCGGCCAGCCCCTCGGCCAGCGCCCGGGCCCCCGCCTCGTCCAGATGGACGGCGGTGCCGGCCGCGGTGGCGGTGAGCCGGCCGGTGAGGGGATCGAAGTCCTTCCCGGTCGCCAGCCGGCGGCCGTCGAGGGCCACCAGCGTCCCGGCGAAGCGGGCGCCCTTGGCCTCGAACATGGCCTCCAGGTCCCAGTACGCACCGGAGCGGAAGGCCATGCGGGCCCGCTCCCGCTCCACCACCAGGCGGGTGGCCACGCTCTGGACCCGACCGGCGGACAGGCCGGGCATGACCTTCTTCCACAGCACCTCGGAGACGTCCCAACCCACCAGGCGGTCGAGGATCCGGCGCGCCTCCTGGGCGTCGACCAGCTTGCGGTTGAGGTCCCGGGAGTTGGCCACGGCCTCTTCGATGGCGGCCCGGGTGATCTCGTGGAAGACCATCCGGCGGACGGGCACCCGGGGCGAGAGCACCTCGAGCAGGTGCCAGGCGATGGACTCGCCCTCCCTGTCCTCGTCGGTGGCGAGATAGACCTCGCTCGCATCCTTGAGCAGGCCTTTCAGCTTGGTGACCTGGGGCTTCTTCTCGGCGGGAACGACATAAAGGGGCTTGAAGTCGTTGTCGACGTCCACCCCCCAGCGCTTGGCCCACGGTTCGGCCTTGTAGGCGCTGGGGACCTCCTTGGCCGAGCGGGGGAGGTCGCGGATGTGGCCGATGCTCGACTCGACGGCGTAACCGCTGCCGAGGAAGCCCGCGATGGTCTTCGCCTTGGCCGGCGATTCGACGATCACGAGGGGTTTGGACACCGGATCCTCCATCCATTCGGCTGCCTGCTGGTGCACCGTGGTGCCACGTCGGCGACCCGGTTGTCAACTGACGGTCGCCTATCCTGCCCCGCGATGGACCCCCGGAACCTCATCGAAACCTTCGGCACCATCGGGTTGTTCATCATCGTCTTCGCGGAATCGGGGCTCCTGTTCGGTTTCTTCCTTCCCGGTGATTCGCTGCTTTTCACCGCCGGGCTGCTCGCCTCCCAGGGCACCCTGAACTTTCCCGTCATCCTCGTGGGTTGCTTCCTGGCCGCGGTGGCCGGTGACCAGGTGGGGTACGCCTTCGGCTCCCGGGTGGGCCCGAGCCTCTTCCGCCGGCCCGACTCGAAGGTGTTCCGGCAGGAGCACGTGGAGAAGGCCCGCCACTACTTCGAGCGCTACGGGAGCAAGACCATCGTGCTGGCCCGGTTCGTGCCCATCGTACGGACCTTCGCCCCCATCCTGGCCGGGGTGGGGAAGATGCGCTACCGGACCTTCGTCACCTTCAACATCGCCGGCGGTTTCCTGTGGGCGGTGGGGGTGACGACGCTCGGCTACGTCCTGGGCGAGTCGATCCCCGACATCGACCGCTACCTGTATCCCATCATCGGGGTCATCATCCTGGTGTCGGTCCTGCCCATCGCGGTGGAGTTCCTCCGGGCCCGGCGGGCCCGGTCCGGCCCCGGCTGACCCACCCTCAGCTCGGCGGAGCCAGGCGGGCCTCGAGGGCCTCGACGTCGAGATCGGGTTGGGGGTACTTCGGGTCCATCTCCGTCAGGGTCTCGGCGAGAAGCCGGGCCACGGCCCACTTCCGGTACCACCGGTTGTCGGCCGGGATCACGTACCACGGCGCCGCTTCCGAGCAGGAGCGGAGCGCGTCGCCGTAGGCCTCCTGGTAGGCGGGCCACAGCTTCCGCTCCTCGATGTCGCCCTCATTGAACTTCCAGCGCTTCTCGGGGTCCTCCAGGCGGGCCAGGAGGCGCTCGCGCTGGTAGTCGTAGGAGATGTGGAGCATGCACTTGACGATCGTGGTGCCGGCGGCGGCGACCTCCGCCTCGAAGCGGTTGATGGCGTCGTAGCGCCGGCGCCATTCGTCCTCGGGCACCCAGCCGTGGACCCGGACCACGAGCACGTCCTCGTAGTGGGACCGGTCGAAGATCCCGACCTGTCCCAGGGCGGGCAGGGCCCGCCGGATGCGCCACAGGAAGTCGTGGGCCTTCTCCTCGTCGGTCGGGGCCTTGAACGCCTTGACCTTCACCCCGTGGGGGTTGAGGGCCCGGCCGACGTGCTTGATGACACCGCTCTTGCCCGAGGTGTCCATGCCTTGGAGGACGAGCAGGACCGCCCGGGTGCCCTCTGCGTACAACCGGTCCTGGAGGCCCTCCAGAGCCTCCTGGTCCTCGACCTCCGAGGCCTCCGCCGCTTTCCGGTCCTCGACCCCGGGATGGGCGTCGGTGGCGTGACGGCCGAGCGGATCGGCGGCTTCGGGATCGGCCCGCAGGAGCTTGCGGATGGAGGCTACGACTCGACCCCGCCCCTCGGAGCCGCCGTGGCCGCCGCCGACATGGCGCCCGAAGGCGGCTCGACGCCGGCGTCCATGGCCTCCGCCTTGCGCTTGGAGAAGGCGATGGCCCCGATGAGGACGACCAGAGCGACCCCGGAGATGAGGAAGCGGGCGGCGTCGTTGTCCTGGAGGTTGATGACCGCCGGCAGGATGAGCAGCGAAATCAGGTTCATGACCTTGATCAGGGGGTTGAGGGCCGGGCCGGCGGTGTCCTTGAAGGGGTCCCCCACGGTGTCGCCGATGACGGCCGCCTTGTGGGCCTCGGAGCCCTTGCCGCCCTCGTGGCCCTCCTCGATGTACTTCTTGGCGTTGTCCCACGCCCCACCGGAGTTCGACAGGTACACGGCCATCAGCTGACCGGTGAGGATGACGGCGGCCAGGAAGGCGCCGAGGGCCAGGGCGTTGATCCCGAAGCCGATGATGACGGGGGTGAGGGTGGCGAGCAGGGCGGGGGTGGCCAGCTCCCGCAGCGAGGCGGCGGTGCAGATGTCGATGACGGGGCCGTAGTCGGGGCGCTTCTCGCCCGTCATGATCTTGCCGTCGGCGAACTGTCGCCGGACCTCCTGGACGACGACCCCGGCGGTCCGGCCGACAGCCCGGATGGCGAGGGCGGAGAAGAGGAAGGGTACGGCGCCGCCGATGAGCAGCCCGATGAACACCTTGGGATCGGCCACGTTGATGGGCAGGAGGTCGAAGACCCCCCGGGCCGTCTGCTTGGCCTCCTCGACCACGCCGGCGGGGAAGATCTCGTTCACGGCGGTCTCGATGAAGCTGGCGAAGAGGGCCACGGCGGCGATGACCGCCGAGCCGATGGCGAAGCCCTTGGTCACGGCCTTGGTGGTGTTCCCCACGGCGTCGAGCGAGACCATGATCCGCTCGGGCTCGCCGTGGAACTCCCCCGACATCTCGGCGATGCCGGCGGCGTTGTCGGCCACCGGGCCGAAGGTGTCCTCGGAGACGACGACCCCGGTGGTGGCCAGCATGCCCATGCCGCACAGGGCGACCAGGTAGAGCGAGAACTGCAGGTTGCCGTCACCCAGGGCGATGGCGACGCCGAGGGCGGCGGCGATGGCGATGACGGAGTAGACGCTCGATTCCAGGCCCACCGCGGTGCCCGACAGCACGGTGGTGGCCGGGCCGGTGCGGGCCGACTCGGCGATCTCCTGGACGGGGGAGTACTCGGTGCCGGTGAAGTACTCGGTGAGCCGGGATACGACCTGCGCGAGAACGAGCCCGGCGACGACGGCGAAGAACATCTTCATGCCCTCGTGGCCGCCACGGGGCGCCTTGTCGCCCACGTAGCCGAAGGCGACGATGGCCGTGCCGATGACAGTGAGGATGCCGGCGGTGAGG
>JBOGFE010000040.1:0-10159 GCA_050741935.1 Acidimicrobiia bacterium
ACCGACACGGAGTGGCTGTTCATGAGCTTGCCGATGTAGGTCGGCTTGTTGGTCACCCCGGGAGTCAGGGTGTTGAAGCGGTACATCCGGGCGCTCGGACTGGTCTTGGTCACCAGGACGAGATACCCCTTCGACATGAAGGCCGCCTCGGTGTTGTAGCTGCCGCTCGGGTAGGCCCAGGCGTACTGGTTGACGGCCCGGACGGTGGTCGTGGTGTCAGGGTCGGGCTCGACGATCTCGTAGATCTTCTTGCTGGCGGCCCCGCCGTTGTCGACCACCCAGAGCCGGGCCACCCCGTCCTGGCCGATGGTGTAGGTGACTTCCTCCCAGTCGCCGTTGACGGCGTTCTCGACCAGGATCTCCTTGGTGTAGGCCATCCCGTCGGCGTCGAAGCGGACGGCGTTGATGGCCGCCGTGTGACCCGAGTCCCGCACGACCCAGTACACGCCGGGGTAGCGCCGGGAGGTCGCCATCCCCGAGGCCTCGCCGATGTAGTCGATCTCGTCGGGCCACACCGTCCGGGTGGGCATCTCGGGGAAGCCACAGGTGGTCGGACCGGCGACCACCTGGTCGCTGGAGGCACCGCCGGCGGAGATCTCCAGCGGCTCCGTGATCACCTCCGGAGGGTTCCCGTCGGGGTCGGCCGGGTGGGCGCGCGGGGTGGGCGGCGGTTGCCACTGGGGCGTGATGGTGGTGCTGGTCGTCGGCCCCGGCGTGGAGGTCGGCCCCGGGTCGATCACGGGAGTGGTCGGCGCCGGTCCCGCCGGAAGCGGGGCGGCGGCGGGCACGGCGCCATGGGCGGCCAGGCCGACGATGGGCTGGTTCAGCCGGGTGGCACCGGTGGAGCCGAAGAAGGGCGCGTCGCCGAAGCTGAAGATCCCGCCGTCGCTCCCCACCAGCCAGAAGCCCCCGCCGGTGGGAGTCGGCGCCATGCCGACCAGGGCCACGTTGAGGATGCCGGTGGAGCCGAGGGGCACGGCATCGCCGAAGGCCATCGTCCGGCCGGAGGCGAAGGCCTGCCAGTAGCCCCGCCCGGAGGGCGTCGGCGCCAGGCCCACGAGGCGGTCGGCGCCCGCCGGCCCCGCTCCCGATCCGTGGAAGCCGGCGTCGCCGAAGGTGAAGATGCCGCCGTCGGAGGCGGCCAGCCAGTAGCCGTTGCCGCTGGGGGTCGGGGCCATGGCGACGATGGGCTTGTTCAGTCGGACGTCTCCGGTGGATCCGAAGTAGCCGGCGTCGCCGAAGGTGAAGATGCCGCCGTCGGAGGCGGCCAGCCAGTAGCCGGCGCCGGTGGGGGTGGGCGCCATGGTCACGATGGGCCGGTTGAGGCGGACGGCCCCGGTCGACCCCAGGAAGGGGGCGTCGCCGAAGCTGAAGATGCCGCCGTCGGTGGCCACCATCCAGTAGCCGGCCGGGGCGGCCACGGCGGCGTGGGCCTGGTCGAGCGAGCGTCCCGGGACGGCGAACAACAGGGTGGCGCTCAGCGCGACGGCCAGGGCGGTGGCGGTGCCGGCGGTGGAACGACGGCAGAACAGACGATGAAGCGGCAAGGAAGGCCCTCCCCAGGTCGACCGCGGCCCCACGCTGGGCGAGGGATGCGGGAATCCTCGGATAGGAGGTACTGCGCGACGAGGGCAAAATCCTCTTTGGCGGCGCCCTTGGAGCAAATGCCGCGGCCTGGAAGGAACAGGGACGATCACGACGAACTCCTGGGGAACGGGCTGGAAAGCCCGGCTTTCGGGTCCGGGAATTCCCATTGCGGGAGACCGGAACTGTCGGGCAATTCGGGGATGGAGACTGCAACGTGTTGGCGTCGGGGGGTCTGCCGCGACGCGTCCGGATCGGCGTCCGGGCGCTCGCCATCGTGATGGTCGGGCTCGTCCCCGGCCTGGCCAGTGGAACGACCGGATCGCCCGCGCCCGGGGCGCCGGCGCCGGCGGGGGGGTGCGGGCGGACCTGGAGCAGGCCCGAGTTGATCGGGACCCTGCCGAAGAAGCTGCTCGAGGTCTCCGGCTTCGTGGCCAGCGCCCGGTATCCGGGTGTGGGCTGGATGATCCGGGACTCGGCCAGCCCCCACAGCCTCTACTCCTTCAAGCTCGGTGCCGGCGGGCCGGAGTGGAGCGAGTTCCCCGTCTCCAAGGTCTCCAACTACGACTGGGAGGACCTCGCCTATTCCGTGGGCGCCGATGGTCGGGGCCGGTTGTGGATCTGGGAGAACGGCTCCGAGACCGGACCCAAGCAGATCTTCGAGGTGATCGAACCCGACCCCGGCAGTCCCGGCCCGGTGCAGGTGGCCAACCGCTACCGGGTCGAGTACCGGGGCGGCAACCGCAACACCGAGACCCTCTTCTCCCTGGGCGGTCGCCTGGCGGTGGTGACCAAGGCTGCCCACAACCGGGTCTACCGGCTGCCCTGGCCCATGTCGACGTCGCGCACCAACTACCTGGAGGACGCCGGGCACCTCGACGTCGACACCTTCATGGCCACGCTGGCCGTGTCGAGCGACGAGCGGACACTGGCCACGGTCGACACCGAGGATCGGGTCGTCGCCTTCGAGGCTCCGGACGGTGATGGCGACCTCGACGCCTTCATGGGCCCCGACCCCGTCTTCCACGCCAACATGGTCAAGAGCCAGCGGGAGGCGGGCGACTTCTTTCCCTATGACTCCTGCGACCTCGTCTTCGTGAGCGAGGACGCCACCGTGTGGAGGCTGTCCAACCCCCGCTCGCTCCGCCCCTACCAGGCGCCGGACACCCCCCCGCCGGTGGACCCGCCGCCGCCCGGTGTTCCCGAGCCGCCGGCGGCCGAGATCCCCTCACCGGAACCCTCCCGCCCGGCCCAGGCCGAGGCCGGGAGTGGGGTTGGCTACTGGATGGCCGGCGCGGACGGCTCGGTCCACGCCTTCGGCGCCGCCACCGACTTCGGTGCACCGGCGGCCGTTCTCGGCCCGGCGGCCGCGGTGGACATCGAGCCCACGCCGATGGGGGACGGGTACTGGGTGGTCGACCAGCTCGGCACGGTCCACGCCTTCGGGACCGCCCGGCATCTCGGCGACCTTTCGACGGCCGCGCTGGCGCCCGGCGAAGAGGTCGCCAGCCTGTCGGCCACGCCCTCCGGCGACGGCTACTGGTTGTTCACCACCACCGGCCGGGTGGTCGCCTTCGGCACCGCCGTCCACCACGGCGACCTGTCGGCTGTGGCGCTCAACGGGCGCGTGCTGGACTCCGTCGCCACGCCGACGGGCGGCGGCTACTACCTGGTGGCGGCCGACGGCGGCATCTTCGCCTTCGGGGACGCCCGCTACCGCGGCTCCATGGGGGGGCGGCCGCTCAACGCCCCGGTGCAGTCCCTCGTCCCCGACCCCGACGGCGCCGGCTACTGGCTGGTCGCCTCCGACGGCGGCGTGTTCGCCTTCGACGCGCCCTTCCGGGGTTCGATGGGTGGCCAGGCCCTCAACCGGCCGGTGACGGGCATGGTGGCCTATGGCGACGGCTACCTCATGGTCGGAGAGGACGGCGGCATCTTCAACTTCTCCGACCGGGCCTTCCTGGGCTCCCTCGGCTCCGCGCCGCCGGACGGCCCGATCGTCTCCGTGGCCGCGCTCGGCTAGGGCCCCGCTCGGCTCGGGCCCACGCGGTCAGTCGTCGTCGACCTCGTTGTCGGCGCGGTCGTCGTCGGGTTCCTGGCCGATGACGTTCAGGTCACGGTCCAGGTTGACCTCGACCTGCCGGCCGTCGGGCAGCAGGACCTCCACGCCGTAGGCGGCGCCGTCGTCTCCCATCTCCGTCTCGGTGACGGTGCCCCCGCCCGTCGCCGTCAGGGCGGCAGCCACGGCCCGGTCGCGCAGGTCCCCGGTCAGCTCCTGGTCCTCCCCCGACTGCGAGATCGCCACTCCGGCGCCTCCGGCGACGACCACGACCACGCCCGCGGCCACCGCGGCGAGGGTCCATCTGCGTGCACGCTGCACCGCTCCTCCTTTAGGTCCGGCTAACCCTTGAGGTACAGCCGGGTTACATCCTGTTCGCCATCGGCTGACGTTTCGAGAATGGCAGCTGGCACCTGAGAGGACCATGAGTACCAGTGAGGAAAGAGATAAATGTACAAGAGGACCACAGACAACTATTGCAACTAAGTCCCCACCCGTTCCATCGGGATCGTTCCAGCCGACAACCCGTTTTCCTGCGCTCCCATACAGCGAAATCTAGCTTTCTGGACGCCTATCCATGGGCTGAGTGGCGCCAATTGACAGGCCGCAAAGCCGTTCCTAAACTTGGTGTTCGCTGGGAAGCGAGTTGGTTGGGGGGCGAGCTCCATTGCCGGTGGGCAATGAGGCAGGCCGTAGAGCTATCCGTTTTTGACACTGCCTCAGTGCCACTGAACGCCACCTGAACAGCTCGCCGACCCGAACGGGGAGGGAGCGCGAGCTGAAGGTGAGTGGGCGCGAGCGGGATCAGGTCGGGCCGCGGTCCGGCCGGCACGAGATCGTTGCCGTCATTGGCATTGCCGCCTCGCGCCCCGGGGTCCATCGGGCAGTCCTGCACCGTCCGATCCGATCGATCTGGGGAGATACATCATGAGCAGCCGCCGCCGAGCCTCCGCTCTCGTGGGTCTTGCCGCCGCCCTCGTTCTTCTGTCGACGGCGGTGCCAACCGGTGCCGCCCCGGGAAGCAATGCCGATCCTGACGACGTCTCGTTGGCGCTCGACCTGAAGCGCACAGCTCATGCAAATGACGGTGCGACTGTGACCTATATCGCCGAGACCTACGAGAACTTCACGGACAAGGCCACCGATTTCAAATGGGGAATCGACACCAACGGCGACGAGGGTTTCGATCTGATCGTCTTCGCTGAATGGGAGGAGACCGAGCTGGCGGCCGGGCTCGAGGACGCGGACGAGAACCCCGTGGCCGGGGCGATCGTCAGCCGGCCGGCACCGAACACCATCCAGGTCGCCTTCCCCGTGAGCGTGCTCGAGGGGGCGACGTCCTACCGCTACGCCGTGGCCGCCATCGAGGACCTGAACGGCAACGGCGAGAGCGACCCCGGAGAGCAGGACATCGCCCCGGACACCGGGCTGTACCAGCACCGCCTGGTCTCCGCCCCCGAGGTCCCGGCGCCGGCGGGCGGGTCGGTCACCACCCCGGTCGTCGCCCCCAAGCCGGTGACGGCTCCCGCGCCTCTCCCGGCCCCGAGCCCGGCACCGGCACCGGCACCCGTCGCCGGGATCGACGCCCCGAGGACCCCGGCGGCGGCCGCCCCGGCCGCTCCGGCGCCCGTTCCCGTTCCCGACAGCATCGTCCGGCCGGCACCCAGGGTGGCCGCCGGTGCCGCGTCTCCCGAGGCGGTGACGGAAGCGGCCGCGCCCGCTCCGGTCACCCCCGCCCCGGCGGAGGCACCGCCCATCGCCCTCGCCCGCACGGGTGCGGCCGATCGCCTGCTGGCCCTGCTCGCCGGTCTGGCGCTCGTCCTCGCCGGCTTCATGTTCTTTGCCGAGACCCTGATCCCGAGAGCCAGACCGAGCGCCTGAGGGCGCCAGTCGAGAGGGGATGCTCGATGTCGCTACGGAAGCCATGGGTGATGCTGCTGGCGCTGGCCGCGGCTGCGCCCCTCTCGGCCTGTGCCAAGGCGGAGGAGAGCGCGTCGGCGAAGGCCGCGCCATACAAGCTCGAGCTGATCAGCGAGGCGGAGAACCTCAACCGCCTCACGCTGGAGCCGGAGCCGATCCAGCGGATCGGCATCAAGGCGGAGAAGGTCGGGCTCCTCGTCCGTTTCGGGGGCGAGTCGCAGCGCACGACGGTTCCGTACAGCGCCTTGCTCTACGACCACAAGGGAGCCGGGTTCGTCTACACGAACCCCGAGCCGCGGGTCTACCTCCGGCATCCCGTCACCGTCGACTACGTGGAGGGCGACCTGGCCGTCCTGGCGGCCGGCCCGCCGCGGGGCACGGTGGTGGTGACCGTGGGCGGCGCCCAGTTGCAGGGCATCGAGTTCGGCGTCGGCAAGTAACCAGCAAAGGACGGCACACGCAATGATGCGCAGAATTCTTCAAACCAGCCTGCGGTTCCGGGTCCTCGTCGTCGCTGTCGCCGCCGGCCTCGTGTTTGTCGGCGTGACGCAGGTACCGAAGTCCCCGGTCGACGTCTATCCGGAGTTCACGCCCACCGTGGTGGAGGTCCAGACGGAAGCGCTGGGCTTGTCCGCGGCCGAGGTGGAACAGCTCCTCACCGTCCCGCTGGAAGCCGACCTGCTCAACGGGGTGGCGTGGCTGCAGGACATCCGGTCCGAGTCGGTGCCCGGCCTGTCCTCCATCACGCTGGTGTTCGAGCCGGGTACCAACCTCTTCCGGGCCCGCCAGATGGTCCAGGAGCGCCTGGCTCAGGCCCACGCCATCCCCAACGTCTCCAAGCCGCCCCAGATGCTCCAGCCGGTGTCGTCCACGAGCCGGACCATGATGATCGGGCTGTCGTCCAAGACGCTGTCGCTGATCGACATCTCCCAGCTGGCCCGCTGGACGATCAAGCCCCGGCTGATGGGCGTGGAGGGCGTGGCCAACGTCTCCACCTTCGGCCACCGCGAGCGCCAGCTCCAGGTCCAGGTCGACCCGAAGCGCCTGGGTGAGGCCGGGGTCACCCTCCAGCAGGTGGTCGAGTCCACCGGCAACGCCCTGTGGGTCTCGCCGCTCAGCTTCCTCGAGGCGTCCACGCCGGGGACCGGGGGGTTCCTGGAGACGCCGAACCAGCGCATCGGCGTCCAGCACATCCAGCCGATCGAGAGTGCCGGTGAACTGGCCCAGGTGCCCCTCGAGGGCACCGGCGGCGCCGCACTGCGGATCGGTGACGTGGCCGAGGTGGTCGAGGGCCACCAGCCGCTGATCGGTGACGCCCAGGTGGACGGCGGCGAGGGCCTCCTGCTCGTCGTCGAGCGCCTTCCCGACGCCAGCACCGTGGACGTCACCAGTGGCGTGGAGGCCGCCCTCGAGGATCTGCGGCCCGGTCTCGACGGGCTCAAGATCGACACCTCCATCTACCAGCCGGCGGAGTACATCCGCTCCGCCGCCGGCAACGTGAGCCGGGCGGCCCTCGCCGGGCTGGCCCTGGTCGTGCTCCTTCTCGGCTTCGCCTTCTACCACTGGCGCACCGCCCTGATCAGTGTCCTCACGATCCTGACCTCGCTGGCGGCCGCCGGCGCCGTCCTCTACCTGCGGGGCACCACCGTCAACTCCATGGTCCTGGCCGGCCTCGCCATCGCCCTCGGCGCCGTCGTCGACGACGCCATCAGCGGGACCGAGCGCCTGGCCCGCCGCCTGCGGGCCGGCGGTCCCGACGACGCCACGTCGACCATCGTGGAGGCCGGCGTCGAGGTCCGCAGCGCCATGGCCTACGCCACGCTGTTCCTGATCCTTCCGGTGGTGCCGGTCTTCTTCATGGGTGACCTGTTCGGCGCCTTCGGCCGGCCGCTGGCTGTCTCCTACACGCTGGCGCTGGTTGCCTCCATGGCCACCGCCCTGGTGCTCACGCCGGCCCTCGGGCTCCTGCTGTTGGGGCGCAAGCCGCTGCCGGCCCGGGAGTCGGCGCTCGCCTCCCGCCTGGGCGCCCGCTACGACGGGGTCCTGTCCCGGCTGCTCATGACCCGCAAGCCCGCCCTGGCCGTGGCCGCCCTACTGACCGTCGTCGGCCTGGTGGCACTGCCCACGCTGCGCCGCTCCGAGCTCCCGTCGCTCCAGGAGCGTGAGTTCGTCGTCGAGCTGGAGTCGAAGCCCGGCACCTCGCTCACCAAGATGAACGAAGTCACCGCCGAGGCCACCGCCGAGCTGCGGGCCATCCCCGGGGTGCGCAATGTGGCCAGCCACACCGGCCGGGCCATCACCGGTGACAAGGTCGTCGACGTCAACTCCACCGAGTTGTGGGTGAGCATCGACGAGCAGGCCGAGTATGGAACCACCGTGGCCGCCATCCGCGAGACCATCGCCGATTACCGGGGCTACGACCGGGACGTGCACACCTACATGCAGTCCCGGGTGAAGGAGGCCGAATCGGGAGCCGACGACCCGGTGGTGGTGCGGGTCTACGGCCAGCAGCCCGACGTCCTGGCCGACAAGGCCGAGGAGATCCGCGACGAGCTGGTCAAGGTCGACGGCATCACCAACCTGCACGTCGAGCTGCCGGTGAGCGAGCCGTCGCTCGATATCGAGGTCGACCTGGAGCGGGCCAAGGACTACGGCATCAAGCCCGGAGACGTCCGCCGCCAGGCCGCCACCCTGCTGTCGGGGATCGAGGTCGGCCAGCTGTTCTACGACCAGAAGGTCTTCGAGGTCATGGTCTGGGGGACGCCCGAGACCCGCCGCAACGCCGACGACGTCCGGAACCTGCTGCTCGACACCGACAAGGGCCAGGTCCGCCTGGCCGAGGTGGCCGATGTCAGCCTGGTCGACTCGCCCGATGTCATCGAACGGGAGGGCGCCTTCCGCCGCGTCGACGTCACCGCCAAGGTGTCGGGACGCGACCAGGGTGCCGTCCTGGCCGACGTGCAGCGGCGCCTGGAGGCCATCGACTTCCCGCTCGAGTACCGGGCCGAGCTGATCGGCGAGTACCAGGCCAAGAAGGCCGCCGAACAGCGCCTCCTGGGGCTCGGAGCTCTGGCCGCGGTGGGGATGCTCCTGCTCCTCCAGGCCTGCTTCGGCCGGTGGCTGCTCGGGGCGCTGTACTTCCTCACCCTGCCCGTCGCCCTCGTCGGCGGGGTCGTGGCCGCCCACCTCAACGGCGGCACGGTGACCATCGGGGCGGCCGTCGGGCTCCTCACCGTGCTCGGGGTCGCGGCCCGCAACGGCATCCTGCTCATCCGTCGCTACCAGCAGCTGGAGCGCCGAGAGGGCGAGCCCTTCGGGCTCAACCTGGTGGTGCGGGGAGCCCGGGAGCGCCTGGCGCCCACGCTCATGACCACCCTCGCCACCGCCCTTGTCTTCGCTCCCTTCGTGGCGTTCGGATCCCGGCCCGGTTTCGAGGTGCTCCACCCGATGGGGATCGTGATCCTGGGCGGCCTCGTGACCGCCACCCTGGTCAACCTGCTCGTCGTGCCGGCGCTCTACCTCAACTTCGGCAACGTCGAGAGCGACACCGAGGTCGACCTGCGCCTCTTCGAGGAGGAGCTGGCCACGAGCCCACCGGCGGCGGCTCCCGCCACCGGCGCCGCGGTGCCCGCCCACGGCAGCTCATCGGCGCCCCTGGCCGGCGCCGGGGCCGAAGCCTGAGCCGGGAGGACCTCGAGCCATGATGCGCACGATCGTCGCCGCCTCACTCAAGTTCCGGTACCTGGTCATCGCGCTGGCGGCCGCGCTGATGTTCGTGGGTGTCGGACAGATCAAGCACATGCCGGTGGACGTGTTCCCCGAGTTCGCCCCGCCGACCGTCGAGATCCAGACGCTCGGGATCGGGCTCGCCCCGGCCGACGTGGAGAGCCTGATCACCGTGCCCATGGAAGAGGTCCTGGCGGGCACACCGGGACTGGACGTGATGCGGTCGCGGTCGGTCAACGACCTCTCGCAGATCCGGCTCATCTTCGATCGCGGCGCCGACCTCATCCACGCCCGCCAGCTGGTGCAGGAGCGCCTCGACCTGGTGGCGCCCCACCTGCCCACCTGGGCGGCGCCACCGGTGATGCTCCAGCCGCTGTCGGCCACCAGCCGGGCCATGAAGATCGGCATCCGCTCCGACACCCTCAACAACATGCAGCAGTCGATGATCGCCTACTGGACGATCAAGCAGCGGCTCCTGCAGGTTCCCGGTGTGGCCAACGCCCCGATCTGGGGTGAGCGGATCCAGATGCTGTCGGTGCAGGCTGACCGGGAGCGGATGGCCGCCCAGGGCGTCACGCTCGACGAGGTCATGACCACGACCGCGGGCGCCCTCGAGGCCGGGTTGCTCCAGTTCTCCGATGGCAGCGTCATCGGCACCGGCGGTTTCGTCGAAGGCGGCCAGGAGCGGCTGAACATCCGCCACAAGCTGCCGATCGAGAGCGCCGAGGACCTGGCCAAGATCTCGCTGGTCAGGAAGGACGGCCAGGCGCCCATCAAGCTGGCCGACGTGGCCAACGTCGTCGAGACGTTCCCGCCGATGGTCGGCGACGCCGTGATCGGCGTGGGCAAGCCTGGTGAGGGCTTCAAGCC